>JACDGQ010000063.1 GCA_013821615.1 Planctomycetota bacterium | reverse complement strand
GCCATGATTCAAGCTCCGGAAGAGGTCGGCGTGGCGGGCGGGGGTCGCTCGAAA
This sequence comes from Planctomycetota bacterium, assembly GCA_013821615.1. Classification (GTDB taxonomy): domain Bacteria; phylum Planctomycetota; class UBA11346; order UBA11346; family UBA11346; genus BOG-1363. The sequence continues at coordinate 11,001 of JACDGQ010000063.1, read as the reverse complement.
CGCGAGTAGGAGTGGAACGGGGGCGTCGCGCGACTGTGACGGGGGAGCGTCGGGGGTGCGCGGCGTAAGAGCTGGGCAGCGGCGGTGATACGGCGCTCGCCGAAAACCGCTGAGGGGAGCATTCGATTGCGAAGGAAGCCAGTGTACCGGCTTCCGGGCGGGATCGCAAGTCGGGGTGGATGGCGTGGGTCGCGGGTGGGAGCGGGCCTATGAGAGAAAAGACCAGATTGTTTTTATTATCGGATTGGATCGCTCACTCCACCCGGATCAGCGTGAACCCGTCATGCCCCTTGCTGCCCACCGTCTGCACGGTGGTGGCGGTGACGCGGGGCTCGGCCGCGATCAGTTCATAGAGCTTGCGCACGCCCAGGACATTGGCGTCGGTGCAGAGCGGATCGGCGACCAAGCCGGTGCGCACGGTGTTGTCGACGATGATCACGCCGCCGGGCCGCGTCAGGCGCAGCGCCGCGGTGAAGTAGGCGGGATAGCCGGGCTTGTCCGCATCGATGAAGACCAGGTCGAAGGGCGCGGCCGGGCCGGCGGCCAGCGCCGCCAGGGACTCGGTGGCGGGACCGACGAGCACCTCGACCCGGCCATCCAGGCCGGCGCGCGCGAGGTTGCGCTGCGCCACCGCGGCGTGGGTGGGCGAGAGCTCCAGCGTCACCAACCGGCCGTCGGCGGGCAGGGCGCGCGCCAGCCAGATGGCGCTGTAACCGCCGAGGGTGCCGATCTCGAGGATGCGCCGCGCCCCGGCGATGCGCGCGATCAGGTGCAACATGCGGCCCTGGTTGGGCGCGACATTTATCGCCGGCAGTCCGGCGGCGGTGCTGTCCGCGAGCGTCGCGTCCAGCACCGGGTCGGCGGGGATCAGCGTCGCGCAGAGGTAGCGGTCGACGGTGGTCCAGAATTCCTTGCTCATGGCGCATCCCTGGCGGTGGTTCGCGCCGGCCATCGGCCGCCGCCCGCTCCGGCATCCTAGGCGTCTCTCTGCTACGGCTCAATGGCGCGCGGCCGTGGCCGTGGCATGTGGAGGAGGGAGCGGCATCGGGCGTGGATCGCACCCACGCCGGTAAGGGCATGGGTGGCCGCACTCGCTTTCGTCGTGCTGCTCCGCTGCGACGTCGTGCGCGCCTGCGGGGCGGATCGTCGCCTGCGCCAGCCTCGTCGCTGCCCTGGCTTGGTGCGCGGGGCCCCTGAGTCCGCCAATGCGCGCAAGGGCAAACCATCCGGATTGCCAGGCAGTGAAACCGGGTATTTGACTGCTTTCCCCGGTGGATAGCATCTGCCACATCACGCCGAATCCCACCCGGAGCGGGGGACCCACCATCACCGGAGCAACCCTGAAGCGGTTTTCCCGGCGAGTCCCAGGGGCGCATCGCGGCACAGCCGCGTAGGACACTCTTCGGTCCGAGCCCGTCAGCTAACCTCGCAGGCGTCAACGAAGAGGCGTTCCTCGTAAGAGAGGACGTCTCGCTGCACCGGAGGGGCCATGCCCTGCCGTCACGCGACCGATCTGCGCACTGTGCGCGATCCCACTCCACGCCGCCACTGGCCGCCGACCGGCTGAGCCCGTGCGCGGCGCGCAGCGCCCGCGTCCCATCGTTTCCCCATGCTCATACTCCCAAGGAGGATCCCCGTGATCCCTCTCCTGATCTGCACGCTTGTCGTGCTCGCCGTGATCATCGCCATCCGCATGTCCGGCGTCATCCGCTACATCCCCAACCACCAGGTCGGCATCGCCGAGAAGCTTTTCGGCGCGCGCACGCTGTCCGGCGCCTTCATCGCGCTGAACCGCGAGACCGGCTTCCAGCCGGAGGTGCTGCGCGGCGGCTTCCACCTCTTCCCGCCCTTCCAGTTCCGCATCCACCGCCAGCCCCTGGTGACCATCCCCCAGGGCTCGATCGGCTACGTGTTCGCGCGCGACGGGCGGCCGCTCGCATCCGGGCAGACGCTGGCGTTCAGCGCCGGCGGCGATTTCCAGGACGTGCGCGGCTTCCTCGCCGGGGCGGGCCAGAAGGGGCCGCAGCGCGCGATCCTGCGCGAGGGCACCTACGCCATCAACCTCGCGCAGTTCGTGGTGGCGGCGCGCGAGCGCACCTACGGCATGCTGCTCGACGCCAGCGAGCAGCAGGTCATCGAGGCGCTGACCACCACCGTCGCGGAGCGCGGCGGCTTTTCGCCGTTGGTGATCAAGGACGATCTCGACCTGATCGGCATCGTCACCGTGCACGAGGGACCGTCGCTGCCCGCCGGCGAGATCATCGCGCCGGTGGTCGGTGACGACCGCCATGACGCGCAGTCCTACCACAACAAGTTTCAGGATCCCGAGCGCTTCCTGGCCGGCGGCGGCATGCGCGGGCGCCAGCTGCAGGTGCTCGCCGAGGGCACCTACTACCTGAACGCGCTGTTCGCCACCGTTGAGCTCGAGCCCAAGCTGGTCATCGAGGTCGGCGAGGTCGGAGTGGTGGTCAGCTACACCGGCGACAAGGGCGTCGACCTTTCGGGTTCGGACTACAGCCACGGCGAAATGGTCGCCACCGGCAAGCGCGGCGTGTGGAGCGAGCCGCTGATGCCCGGCAAGTACCCGTTCAACACCTACGCCGGCCAGGTGCACAAGGTGCCGACCACCAACATCATCCTCAAGTGGATCCGCAGCCAGGCCGGCGCGCACCGCCTGGACGAGAACCTCAGCGAGATCTCGCTGATCACGCGCGACGCCTTCGCGCCGGTGCTGCCGCTGTCGGTGGTCATCCACATCGACTACCGCCAGGCGCCGCTGGTGGTGCAGCGCTTCGGCGACATCAAGAAGCTGGTCGAGCAGACCCTCGATCCGATGGTCTCAGCCTACTTCAAGGACATCGGCCAGACCAAGACCTTGATCGAGCTGATCCAGAGCCGTTCGGAGATCCAGCAGCGCGCGGCCCAGGAGATGCGGACGCGTTTCGCCCAGTACAACCTGGATCTGCAGGAGGTGCTGATCGGCACGCCGTCATCGGAGAAGGACGACCGCACCATCGAGACCATCCTCGACCAGCTGCGCGCGCGGCAGGTGGCGCGCGAGCAGATCGAGACCTACGGCCGCCAGGAGGAGGCCGCGACCAAGGAGATCGCGCTGCGCGAGGCCCAGGCGCGGGCGACGGTGCAGAACGACATCACCCGCTCGCAGCTCTCGATCCTCATCCGTGAGAACGAGGGCAAGGCGGAATTCTCGCGCAGCCAGCAGGAGGCGCTCAAGATCCGCGCCCTGGCCGAGGCCGAGTCGGACAAGGTCGCCGCCCTGGCGCGCGGTGACGCGGCGCGCATCAAGGCCATCGCCGGAGCCGAGGCCGACCGCGCCGCGCGCGTCGGCATGGCGACGGCCCTGGCCATCGAGGAGCAGGTCCGCGCCTACGGCGGCCCGCGCTACCAGCTCACCCAGCAGGTGATGGAGCGCTTCGCCAGCGCGGTCGAGAAGTCCGGCGTGGAGCTGGTGCCGCGCGTGGTCATGAACGGCGCCGGTGGCGCGACGGCCGGCAGCGGCCTGATCGAGACCCTGCTCGGGCTGATGCTCAGCGACCGCCTGGGCGGCGACGCCGCGCCGCTGGCTCCACGCGATCCGAGCATGGCGGCGCTCGCCGAGCGTTTGCGCGGCGAGACCCGCGCTGCGCTGGGGGTCGGTCGTCCGGCAGCCTGAGCGCGGGAACCGGACGTGCAGGAGGGCGGCAGGGGAACCCTGTCGCCCTCTTGCACGTCCGGTCGCCGGACGCCTGCTGAGTGGACGGCGCCGCGCACCTCCGCACCCATCGTCGATCAAGCGCTGGCCATGCGCGAGGAGAGTGGGCAGGTCTGGAATGGCGCAGCTGGCTGAACCGCAACCTGGGATGCGCACGCATGGCCACCGGAAACGCCATGGGCCGGCCAATGACGGCCGGCCCATGCGCTGCTGATCCATTGCTCAGCGGGAATGCAGCAGGTGCGTCGGGGAGGACTTCCCCACTTCGTACCTGCGCGCTCCCGCGCGTCCCTCACTTCTTGTCGAGGAACTTGATCTTCACGTCCTTGATCTGGATCTCCATGGTGAAGCCGGCGTGCACCTGGAAGGCGAGCACGCCTTCGCTCAGCGCCTTGGGGCTCTCGTCGGTGAGGTCGGTGGTGACGTGGCCGTTGATCGAGTAGGTGGTGTGGTTGCCGTTCGCGATCAGCACCACGTCATTCCAGTCGCCCTGCTTGATGAAGCCCTTGAGCGCGTCGGCCGAATCGGCCAGCTTCTCGTTGTGGCGATTGTTCTGGGCGTCCCACACGGTCTTTTCGCCGCGGTTGCTCATGGTGTTGCGGCCACCGGCGATGCCGGCCTCGTCGTAGATCGAACCATCGTAGCCGCGGTTGGAGTCGAAGTCGGCCTGGTAGCCGCCGACGCGCGAGGTTGCCGGGTCCATCAGCTTCGAGCGGAACTGGATGCCCGAGTTGCCGTCCGGCGTGGCGAATTTGTAGGAGCAGTGGAGCTCGAAGTCCTTCACCTTGGAGGTGAACACCAGGAAGGTCTGCTTCGACTTGTCCTTGGTCTCGTGACCGCTGATCACGCCGTCCTTCACTTCCCAGTACTCGGGCAGTCCGGTCCAGTAGGTCAGGTCCTTGCCGTTGAAGATGGTCATGAAGCCATCGGCGCCGGCCGCGGGCAGCGCCGGACCCTCTTCAGCCGGCAGCGCGGCGAAGCCGCAGCAGGCGAGGGCGATGAGGGGAAGGCGCGAGGTGAGACGCATGTGCGGACCTTTCGGGAGGTTGTGGAGAAGGATGATGAGCGCTTCGGAGGGTGGCCGTGGAACCGTTTCCAGGTGCGGCGCGCCGAGCCTATCGTCAGCGGAAGGGGTACCAAGGACGAGTGCTTACGTTGCATGGACGCTGATGACGGGCGAGTTGGACGAAAGCGCAGGACTGCGGGTCGTCCGGTGCCGCCAGTCGCGGTTCCGATGAGGACCGGGCCCCGGGCACCAACTTCAGGTCGCGTGGCCTTCAGCGCGTTCCGGTGCAGGAGCTGCCGGCGAGCGCCTGCGCGTGCAACGCTCTCGCCAGGGTGACCAGCTCGCCGAACCGCGCCGGCTTGCGATACCAGCCGCTCGGCGCGACGGGCCCCTCGTGGCGCAGGGCACCGGTCACGACCACCACCGGGGTGGCGCGCAGCTTGACGTCGTCGTGCATGCAGCAGATCAGGTCCGAGCCGCTCAGATGCGGCATGTGCTGGTCCGTCACCACGAGCCGGATGCCGCCTTCGTGGTCATGCGCCGCGAGCAGGATCCCCAGGGCCTCCGCCCCATCGCTGGCGAAGACCACTTCCTGCGCGGCGATGCCGGCGCTCTCAAAGGCGCACTGCCACAATTGGGTGTCGCGGGGGCTGTCCTCGACGATGAGCAGGGTGGGGCGGGCCATGATGGGTTAGAGATACTGCCGGCTTAGCTGATCGGCAAGCGGCTGGATGACCACGCCGCCGTCGGCGTACCTTTGGCGCTATTGCAGACGAAAGAGCGATGGTGGTGATCCGGCTGCCCCAGCGGCAAAATCGGCGCAGCGGCTGAGCGCGTTCCGCACTCGCGCTGGTTCGTGGAGCCCGATCCGGTACGACTGAGCCGCATGACTTTCCGCAAGAAGGCGCTCGTCGTCATCGCCGCCCTCATCGGGCTTGCCGGCCTCACCGTGGGCTGGAGCGAGGCGCGTATCGTGGCGTGCGGCGCCGCCACCTACGACCGCCTCGCCGATCTCCCCGCCAACCGCGTCGCCATTGTGCTGGGCACGGCGCGGCTGCGCGCCGACGGCAGCGCCAACCCCTATTTCGACAACCGCATCGCCGCCGCGGCAGAGGTGTTCGCGGCCGGCAAGGCGGAGTTCCTGGTGGTCTCGGGCGACAACGGCACGACCGCCTACAACGAGCCCCGCGAGATGAAGGAGGCCCTGGTCGCCCGCGGCGTGCCAGAAGCGCGCGTCTACTGCGACTACGCGGGCTTCCGGACCCTCGACTCGATGTGCCGCATCACGGCGATCTTCTCGCAGCAATCGGTGACGGTGGTGTCGCAGCGGTTCCACAACGAGCGCGCCATTTATCTGGCGCGCAGCTTCGGCGTAGCGGCCGTCGGCTACAACGCCATGGACGTCGACTTCATGCATGGCTTCAAGACCGGCGTCCGCGAACGCCTGGCGCGGGTGCGCTGCTTCCTCGACGTCAACGTGTTCGGCACGGGACCGCACTTCTACGGAGAGAAGATCGCGATCCGTTGAGCGCGGCGGTTTCCCGCCGGCGCGGCAGGTTCAGCCGGTGGTGCTGGTCGTCGCTTCCGCGCCGGCCTCGGGCTGCGCCGGCAACGGCACGTGCACCGCGACGTGGTCCACGTGGCTGGCGCGCGCGGCCTTTTTCGGGCTCTTGCTCTTGCCGGTGACCTTGCGGGTGCCGGCCTCCTCCCACAGGCGGAAGCCGCCGCGGAAGGCGTTGGAGTTGTCGCCGGCGCGGCAGCGCGGCGGCAGTTGCTTGAGGACCTTCACGTTGCCGCCGCCGAGCACGACCTCGTCGGGTTCGAGCGCGGCGATGAAGTGCCCGACGATGGCGTCGACATGCTTGCGCCAGCGCTTCTTGCCCAGGCGCTTGAGGCCGCGCAGCCCGATGTAGTCCTCGTAGCTGCCCTTGCGGTAGGGCATGTGGCCGAGTTCCATCGGCTCGAGCTTGCCGTCGACGATCATGGTCGTGCCGAGCCCGGTGCCCAGCCCGAGGAACAGCAGCTTGCCGCCCTGGTAGCTGCCCAGCGCCTGCATCGCGGCGTCGTTGACGATGCGCACTGGGCAGCCGAAGCCCTTCGCGAAGTCGCAGCCGACCCAGCCGCCGGCGAGATTGTGCGGTTCGGCCGCGGGACGCCCGTGCATCACCGGTCCGGGATAGCCCAGGGTGATCACGTCGTACTTCCAGCCGGCAGCGGCGACCGTCTTCTTCACGCCCGCGATCATCTTCCGCGCCGTCATGGTCAGGCCGGATGGGAAGGCGAGGTGGTCGGTCTGGTCGCTGGCCAGCATCTTCACGTTCGTGCCGCCGACGTCGATGGCCAGGATCACCTTGCCCTTGCCCTTGCGGGTCGCGGTACGGGTTTTCGCCGGCGTCTTCTGGGTCGTGGCCATGGTCGGATCCTGGGTGGATGGTATGGGCATGATCCGCGTCGCGCCGCGATTCCCAGCGGGATGTCGGACATCGGCCGCAGTCCCGCTGGAGCGTGGGCGGGCAAGTGGCGGAGGGGAATTGCAGATGGCGCCCGCACCACAGCGTGGCCGGGGCTGGCGGGACCGGCGCGGCAGGGAATTCGCGGTAGGTCGGCTGGCCTTAGGCCGGAGTGGCCGCGAGCTGCCCGCCGAGGCGTGGGTAGTCGGTATAGCCGTGCGCACCAGCAGCGTAGAAGGTCGTGGCGTCGGGCGGATTCAGCGGCGCGCCCTGGCGGAAGCGCTGCACCAGGTCGGGATTGGCGATGTAGGCCGTGCCGAAGGCGACCGCGTCGGCCTCGCCGGCGGCGAGGGCCTGGGTCGCACTGGCCAGGGTGAACTGCTCGTTGGCGATGTAGGGACCGCCGAAGATCGCCTTCAGCTGCGGGCCGATGCGCCGGGCGCCGGTGTGCTCGCGGGCGCACAGGAAGGCGAGCTTGCGGCGGCCCGCTTCGCGCGCGACATGGCTGAAGGTCGCGAGATGGTCGGAGTCGCCCATGTCGTGCGCATCGCCGCGCGGGGCGAAGTGCAGGCCGACGCGGTCGGCGCCCCACACCGCGATCGCCGCATCGACGGCCTCGAGCATCAGGCGGGCGCGGTTGGCGACCGGGCCGCCATATTCGTCAGTGCGGTGGTTGCTCGAATCCTGCAGGAACTGGTCGAGCAGGTAGCCGTTGGCGCCGTGCAGTTCGACGCCATCGAAGCCCGCGGCCTGGGCGTGCTGCGCCGCGGTGCGGTAGGCGGCGATGATGCCGGGCAGTTCGTCCAGGTGCAGCGCGCGCGGCGTGACGAAGGTCTTCTGCGGGCGCACCAGGCTGATGTGGCCGCGTGGTGCGATGGCGCTGGGCGCGACCGGGGTGCGGCCAGCGAGGAACATCGGGTCGGACATGCGTCCGACGTGCCACAGCTGCGAGAGGATGCGGCCGCCCGCGCGGTGCACGGCGCTGGTGACCAGGCGCCAGCCCGCGACCTGTTCCGACGACCAGATGCCGGGCGTGTCCGCGTAGCCGACGCCCATGTCGGTGATCGAGGTCGCCTCGCTGATGATCAGCCCGGCCGTGGCGCGCTGCGCGTAGTATTCGGCCATCAACGCGTTGGGAACGCGTACGGCGCCGGCGCGGGCGCGCGTCAGGGGCGCCATGATGATGCGGTTGGGCAGCGTCAGCGCGCCGATGGTCAATGGGTCGAACAGCGATGGCATGCGGATTTTCCCGGGGCGTGGCGTGGGAGGGGAAGGTTCTCGCCGGGTGCAGCCCGATGCAATGCCGCGCCCCGCCGACCTGCTGCAGGCTCGATACGATCAGTCCTCGTCCGCGTCGTCTGCGTGCCGGCCTGTGCGGTGCGCATGCGCTGCGAGCAACAGGACGATGGCGACGAGCAGGCCGCTGGCGGCCTCGGCGCACAGCGTCGACCGCGCCTTGAGCCAGACGTAGGCGCCCGGCCCGCTCGGGCTCCACGCCTGGGTGGCGGCGTGGAGGTAAGAGACGAAGCCGATGACGCAGGCGATCAGGGCGACCACGCAGACGCCGATCAGGATGGAGATGGTGCGCTGCAGCATGGTCGAGGCCCGTGGTGGGATTGCCGCAGCGGACGATGGCGGCCGGCGTTGAGACCGCTGCCGATCCTTGACGCTGATCAGCGGGTCGTCAACGCGTCACGCTCCGTACTGCCCTGGAGGGTCCCGTCACTTGCCAGGGGACGGTACCGCGACCGTCGCAGTCGGCGGCTCCGCGAAGTCGTCCCACAAGCGGTCGAAGCGCGCCGGGTCGGGGGCGCCGTCCCAGGCGATGATGCGGTAGCGCAGCACCAGCGGCGTGCTGGGCTGGATCGACCACTCGCCGAGCTGCGACGGAGCGCACGCCAGGAAGGGTTCCTTGGGATTCAGGCGCAGCGGCGTCGGGTGGCGCGGATTGGCCGGGTGGTCGCAGACCACCATGCCGACGGTGCGGCCGTCGACCTCGCCGCCCATCCAGCACCAGCGGGCGCGCGTCTCGTCGCCGTTCGCGCGGTCCTTGCCCGCGCTGGTCAGGAAACGGGCCGTACCGTCCGGCGCGTTCCACGCGCGATTGCCGCGCAGGCCGAGCCCGCCGTAATGGAAGGGCGTCAGCACCAGCGGCTGCGCGCCGCTGCAGCTTTGGGTGGCGGTCAGGTCGATCGCCGGCGGCGCGTCGGCGACGGGCGCGCTGACCATGACGTCCCAGCGCTCCTCGAGGGCCGCGACCGCCGGCGTCACGCCAAGGTCGAGGTAGCGGTGGCGCGCGTGGAACCCGGCGCACCAGGGTCCGTCCCAGGTGCCGTCGATGGCCAGGGCCTGGACGGTGCCGGTACGCTCGCCCATGTTCCAGAAATCCGGTTTTCGCCCTGCGAAACCGGTCTTCGCCCAGGCCATCCAGATGCCGTGGTGGTGGAGATGGTTGGGCGGGTAGTCGTCGGTCACCGGCACGCCGGCGGCGGTGATCACGTCGGTCAGGTAGCCGCCGCGCTGGTAGACCTCCTGCACGCCGGCCGGCAGGGTGCCGGCGCCGCCGATGTAGCGCAGCAGCCGCTGCGCACCGGCGTGCGCGGCGAGCACGTCGCCAGCGCGCTGCCAGATCACCGTCGGCGCCGCGGTCGCCACCCCTGCGAGGTGTCCGGTCAGTGTCGCGCCGGCGGCGAGGTGCAGGATGCGCACGAAACCGTGGTGCTGGTCATCGACCTGCATGGCCAGGCGCTGGCCGTCATCCGCGATCAGCGTCCACGGGCCGCGCGCGAGGTCGGCGGGCAGGGTCACGCCGACCAGGGTCTGGACGCGCTCATGGGGGCCGGCCGCGATGCTCACCACGGGGCTTTCCGCGGCATGTCCGGACAGCACCGCGCCGGCCAGGATGGCGAGACGTCGTGCGGCCCGGAGGTGGGGGGCGTGGCGGAAGCGTAACGCTGCGGGCATGCCGGCTCCTGGTGCGGATCATATACGATACGGGCGGGTCGGCCAGGCGCTGACCCGCGGAAGCGTGGTGAGCAGCTGAAAAAAGCGGCCTGCAGTGAGGTCGATACGAGTGCCGGCCGACCGCCTCGCCGGTGGCGGTCCAGCGCGGGCGGGGCACCCTGGGCGGCGTGGGTCGGCGGCGGGCAGGCCCGTGCCACTGGCCGGTTGCATGCGGACGCCTCGCCTCATCATATATGATATACGAGGATCCGCCCATGCGCAAAGCCGCCTCCCCGTTCCGCCACGTGGGCCTGACCAGCGCCCACTGCGTGCTCGCCGCGCTGGCCGCCAACGCGGCGTGCCTGGCCGCGGCCGAGGGCAAGTCCGCGCCCGCCAGCCCGGGCGCGACCATGGATTACGGCAGCCTGATGACCTATTTCGTGAGCCTGCCCGAACCGCTGAAGGTGGTGGTCAGCAAGGCCGTGGTGGTGCGCGCCACGCCCGCGACCACCTTCTGCTACGACGCCGAGACCATGGCCCTGGCGGCGGTGTGGCAGGGCGGCTTCCTCGACATGTCGGCGACCTGTGTCTCGCGCATCGTCCAGGGCACCGGGCCGGCGCCGGCGCACGGCGCGCTGCTGCTCGGCAGCGGCATCGGGCCGGGCTGGGCGCAGGGCGGGTCCTTCGTGGATCCGCGCGAGCAGTCGCTCGGCCAGCTGCCCGAGTCGTGGACCTGGTATCGCGGGCTCTACCGCCACGGCCCCCAGGTGGTGGTCGCGTACAGCGTCGGCGACTGCGCGGTGCGCGAACTGCCGGGCGTGGTTGGCACTGGCAGCGCCACCGTCATCACCCGCACGCTGCGCCTGGGTCCGAGCGCGGGCGAGCAGCGC
>JACDGQ010000747.1 GCA_013821615.1 Planctomycetota bacterium | reverse complement strand
CGTCTGGCCGAGCGACACCATTCCGCCATAGCCGGACAGGAAGACGAGCGACAGCGCGACGGTCCCGAGCCAGAGGGCGCGGATACCGATCTGGACCGTCCAATACTGGCCGCCGACTCCGCGCCGCTCGACGAGCGCACCCTGGCGCAGCGCGCCGGCATCGGCTGGCTCGGCCGCAACGCCCTGGTGATCGCGCCCGAGGCGGGCACGTACCGCCTGCTCGGCTTCCTGCTCACCACCGCGCCGCTCGCGCCGCACCACGCCGGCCAGGACGCCGACCGCTGCGGCAGCTGCCACGCCTGCGAGACGCGCTGCCCGACGCGCGCGCTGGTGGGACGGCGCGTGCTCACCGAGCGCTGCATCAGCTACCTGACCATCGAACACCAGGGCGTCATCCCGCGCGCACTCGCCGAACGCTTCGCAGGGTGGTGGTTCGGCTGCGACCTCTGCCAGGAGGCCTGCCCGTGGAACCGCTTCGCCGGCCCCGCCGCCGACCCGCGGCTGAACGGCAGCGACGCCGACGCGGCGCTGCTCGCAGTCGGACCCGCTGACTTCGACGCGTACTTCGCCGGACGCGCGGTGCGGCGCATCGGCTACGAACGCTTTCGGCGCAATCTGCTCTGCGCTCTGGCCAGCCTCGGACGGCGCGATGAGTGCGCGTCGTTGCTGGGCGAGGGACTGCCGCTGGTGGTGGAGCAGGCGCGTGAGCTGGGGATTACTCCAATTTCCTGATCGGAAGAAGAAGGATCGAACAGGAGGCGCGGAGACGCGGAGGCTTGAGGAGACGATTGCGAGGACGGGTCGACCGCCGTCCGCGGTTCAGGGCAACTGACCAGCGGGTCGCCGTCCTCCTCTGATCTCCGCGTCTCCGCGCCTCTTGTTCAATCGCTCTCCAGCCCGTGATCAGCGCGTCGCCTTGGCCAGCGCTCCCAGCGCGTCGACCACCGGCAGCACGTTGCCGTCCCTGTCCCAGAACGAGCGGTTGTCGAAACCGTCGAAGTTGAAACCGCCCGCGGCATTGAACTCTGCGCCCCACCAGCAGACGCCCAGGCCCTTGTGGTCCGGCAACGCCGCGAGGATGGCGCCGAGCTCCGTGGCGAAGCGCACCTGGCCGTCCGGGCCGGCGGCGAGGCCGTTGATCGGCTTGGCGTCGCTGCCGTCGCGGCCGTTGGCGGCCCACGGGAACGCGGTCTCGGCGACGATCACCGGCTTGCCGTAGCGCTCGACGCATTTGCCGAGGCAGATGCGCAGCTTGGCGAAATCGCCGTGCCAGAACGGGTAGTAGCTCTGGCCGATGATGTCGAAGCGGGCGTGCTGCTTGAGGATGAGCTCGTCGAAGAACCACTGCGTGGTGCCCCAGTCGCCGCCGCGGTCGAGGTGGATGATGGTCTTCGGCTTGCGCGCGCCGGCGGCCTCGGCGATGCCGCGGTCGGCGGCGGCCACCAGGCGCGCGAGCTGCGGCCACTTCGCGGGCTGGTCGACCTTGCCGTCGGGCCACGCGAAGCCCATCGGCGTCTCGTTGCCGATCTGCACGTAGTCGGGCAGCGCGTCGGCGGCGCGGAAGGCGGCGATGCAATCACGGCTGTAGACGTACATGCGCTCTTCCACCTGATCGAAGGTCAGGCCGTCCCACGCTGCGGGCCGCGCCTGGTGCGCGGGATCGGCCCAGCTGTCGGAGTAGTGGAAGTCGAGCAGGAGCAGCAACCCCGCGCGCTTGACGCGTTTGGCCAGAGCCACGGTGTAGGCAAGCGTGTTGCCCTTGTTGTAGGGGTCCTTCTCCGCGTCCGCTTCGCTGGCCGTCCACAAGCGCAGGCGCACGCAGGTCAGGCCATGTGACTTGAGGATGGCGAGCGCGTCGCCAGCCTTGCCGTGGTCGCGGTAGACCACGCCCCTGCGTTCCATCAGCGCGAGGTGGGAAAGATCGCCACCGGCGAGGAACAGCGGAGCGGGACCGTCACCGGCGCGCAGCGGGGCCGGCAGCGCGCCGCACAGGACCAGCGTGACGAGCAGCGCCAGACCGGAATGGCTGATCACCAGCCTCATGTGCCGCCGGCGCGCCGGTAGACGCGCACCCATTCGACCAGCATGCGCACCGGCTCCGGCGCGGCTTCCGCGGTGACGCTCAGTTCAATGGCGAGGCGCAGGCCGGAGGCGCAGGCGTCGGTCCATGCGGAATCGCCCGGGCCGATGACCGTGCACACGCTCACCCCGTCGCGCCACAGGGTCAAGCCGGTCTCGGTCCAGGCGATGGCGTAGGTGCTGACCTCCGGCCGCACCGGCGGTCCGTTCGCGATGACCA
>JACDGQ010000746.1 GCA_013821615.1 Planctomycetota bacterium | reverse complement strand
TGCACGAGCTGCAGACGCTGCCCCGGGGTGCCGCTGCTGCCCGCCAGGGCCTCGAACGCCGCCTGCGCCGCGGCGGCGGCGAGCGGTCCGTGGCCCAGGCCATCGACCATCGTGATGCGCACCTGCGGCCAGGCGCCTGCCACTTCCCAACCGTCGCCGCTGACCAGTTCCCCCTCCACGGGCAGCGCCACCACGCCGATGTGCACCTGGGGAGCAGGCAGACCGCGCAACCCTCGCCACACCCGGGACAGCACGACGGTACCCTGGTTAACGCGGGTGAAGAGGTCGAAGGTGGTGCTCAGGCGGCGGATCGCGCCGAGACCGTTGCCCGGCGTGCCGGCGGTCAAGAACCCGTCGCGCAGGCACTGCGCCGGGTCCGCCATGCCGCGCCCGCGGTCGATCGCCATGATCTCGACACCGGTCAGCGCGTCGCCCTGCGGCCGCGCCTGCGCGAGGCGGCGGCCGATCAGCCAGCCCCCGCCGCCGTGCTTGGCGAGGTTGGTGGCCATTTCCGTGGCGATCAGCGTCACCTGACCGGTCGCGGTCTCGTCCAACCCGGCCACTTTCGCGAGGTCGGTGATGCGGCGCTTGGCCTCGGACACCTGCGAGGCGTCCGCGACCCGGTGACAGACGCTCAGCATCGCGGTCGCCGTCATCGCCAGCGTCCGATGGTCACGCGCGTGCCCTAGCCGGGCGCCGAGACGATGGCGAAATCGTCGACCAGCCGTTTGGAACCACCCAGGCCATGCCCCATGCCGCCGCCGGTGGTGTAGCCATCCTTGAGCGCCTGGGCGATGTCGGCGATGCCCTTGCCCTGATCCTCGAAGGCGATGCGCAGGCCGCGCCGCGCGCCGTCGTCGAGCTCTTCGAGCGTGGCCTTGCCGCCGCCCCCGTGCTCGAGCGCGTTGCGCGCCAGCTCACTGGCCGCGGTGACCAGCTTGGTCTGCTCGACCAGCGAGAACTTGCAGGCGATCGCCCAGGCGCGCACGGTCTGGCGCACCTTGACGATGTCCATCTCGGCGGCGATGGGCAGGGTCTCACTCCGCCGGATCGGCATCGCCCTCGCCTTCCTCGGCGACGAGGCCGTCGCCGCGTGCGGCGACCATGCTCTGCAGCAGCGCCATGCCGCGTTCGACGTTGAGGGCGGTGCGGATGCCAGGCAGCGCCAGCCCGAGCTCGACCAGGGTGATCGCCACCGCCGGCTGCATGCCGGTGACGACGGTCTCCGCATCCAGGATGCGCGCCATGCCCGAGATGTTGGCGAGCATGCGCCCGATGAACGAGTCGACGATCTCGAGCGCCGAGATGTCGATCAGCACGCCACGCGCGCCGGTCGCTGAGATCTGCGCAGTGAGGTCGTCCTGCAGCGTCATGGCGAGGCGGTCGTGCATGTCGACCTGGATGCTGACCAGCAGCAGTCGACCGATGCGCAAGATCGGAATGCGTTCCATCATGACCGGCCCCTCAGCCCTGGACCGGCTTCATGACCATGCTCGTCGCGGCCCGGCCGGTTCCGGGCACCTGGCCCGCCTGGCGCCGTTTGACGATGGCCAGGTCGAGGCGCTGCAGCGCGATCTGAAAGGCGTCGGCGAGCGACGACTTGGTGATCACGTCCTTGAGATCGACCCCGAGGTAGACGATGGTCTGGGCGATCTGCGGGCGGATGCCGCTGATGATGCAGTCGGTGCCCATCAGGCGCGCCGCGGTCACGGTTTTCAGCAGGTGCTGCGCGACCAGGGTATCGACGGTCGGCACGCCGGTGATGTCGATGATCGCCACCTCGCTGCCGGTCTCGACGACCTTCTGCAGCAGCGACTCCATCACCACCTGGGCGCGGTTGCTGTCCAGGGTGCCGATCAGCGGCAGGGCGAGGATGCCGTCCCACAGCTTCACCACCGGCGTCGACAGCTCGAGCATCTCCTCCTGCTGGCGGAGGATGACCTCCTGGCGCGCGGAGACGTAGCTCTCGATGGTGAAGAGGCCGAGGTCGTCGATCAGCTCGGTCGCCGCCCAGGTCTCATCGGCGAGCACCTGCCCATCCTTGGGCAGCTCGCGGCGCAGGATGGCGAACAGCGGTCCCTTCAAGGAAAACACCACCAGCGCGGTCTCCTTGGGGGTGTAGCCGTGCTGCGCGCGCTCGCGCGACATGGCGGTGAGCACGGCCCGCACCGGCTCCCACGCCGGGCCGTCGAGATGCTCGCTGGCTCCGGATTCGAGCGCGCTGCGCACTCCGGCGAGCAGGTCGCGGCACTGTTGTTCGATGAGCCGAGCGTCAGCCTTGGGCAGGTCGGGGCGGCCCCCA
>JACDGQ010000745.1 GCA_013821615.1 Planctomycetota bacterium | reverse complement strand
GCCAACGCCTCACCGCGGCGCTGGCGGCGCTCGCGCCGCGCCTGGCCGCCGCGGCCAAGGATCCGCGCATCGCCGACGTACGCATCTTCACCAAGGCGGTCGAACTCGCGCTGCAGGACGGCGAGTTCTTCGATGCGGTCAAGGACGCGGCGCTCGCCGACTGGGCACTCACGGAGGCGGCCAAGCGCCTCGACCAGCTCGCCGCCGCGTCGTGGGCGGCGCAGAAGGGCCTGGTGGTGCGCGGCTACCTCTCGCCGGTCGACGGCGCGGCCCTGCCCTATGGCCTGGTCATCCCCGAGAAGCTCGACCTGACCAGGCCCGCTGCCCTCTACGTGTGGCTGCACGGCCGCGACGAGCGCGGCACCGACCTGCACTTCCTGAGCGGCTGCGCCCACAGCCGCGGCGAGGTCCACCCCGACGACGCCATCGTGCTGCAGGCTTTCGGGCGCGGCTGCGTGGGCTTCAAGGCCGCGGGCGAGCTCGACGTGCTCGACGCCATCGCGGACGCGCAGGCTCAGTACCGCATCGATCCCGCGCGCATCGTACTGATCGGCTTCTCGATGGGCGGCGCCGGCGCCAAGCACCTCGGCGCGCACTACGCCGACCATTTCTGCGCGATCAGCTGCGGCGCCGGCTTCGCCGAGACCGCACACTACAACAAGCTCACCCCCGACACGTACCCGCCGCCGTGGGAGCAGACCCTGTGGGGCCTCTACGACGCGCCCGACTACGTGCGCAACACCTTCGCTGTGCAGTTCTCCTGCTACAGCGGCGAGAAGGACGCGCAGATCCAGGGCGCGCGCATGATGGAACAGGCCTACGCCGCCAACGGCCGCACGCTGCGCCACTTCATCGGCCCGGGCGTGGCCCACCAGTACAACCCCGCGACCCTGAAGGAGATCCTTGCCTACGTGCACGAAGCCGTCGCCGCCGGCCGCCCGGCTGCTCCTGAGAACCTCACCCTGCAGACGCGCACGCTGCGCTACGACCGCCTGTTCTGGCTGCGCGCCGAGGGTCTAGAACACCACTGGGCCGACGCGCGCATCGACGCGCAGGCGCACGGCGCCGATGTCGCCCTGACCACCACCAACATCACCCGCCTGCGCGTCGCATGGCCGCACCTGGGCGCCGCCTCGGTCGTGACCGTCGATGGGCAGAAGGTCGCGATTGGCGCCGGCCTGCCCGCGCCGTCGCTGACCAAGGCGGATGGGAAGTGGTCTCTGGTCGACGCCAAGGCGCCGGTTGCCGGCCTGCGCAAGGTCCACGGCCTGCAGGGCCCGATCGATGATGTGTTCATGGGACCCTTCCTCGTGGTGCTGCCCAGCGGGCGCGCGGCCCAGCCGCGCGTGCAGCGCTGGGTCGAGTTCGAGAGCGCGCACTTCCGCACCCGCTGGTCCGGGTTGATGCGCGGCGAAGCGCGGGTCAAGACCGACCAGGAGGTCACCGACGCCGACATCCGCGACTACAACCTGGTGCTGTGGGGCGACGCGGCGTCGAACGCGCTGATCGCCAGGGTCGCGGGCAGGCTGCCAATCCGCTGGAGCGATCAGGAGATTACCGTCGGCAGCCGTCACTTTTCCGCTGCCGACCACGTGCCGGCGCTGATCTTCCCCAACCCGCTCAATCCCACCCGTTACGTGGTCATCAACAGCGGCCTGACCTTCCGCGAGGCCAGCGATCGCACCAATTCGCTGCAGAATCCCAAGCTGCCCGACTGGGCGGTCATCGACCTGACGAAGGATCCCGATGGCGAGTCGCCGGGCGCGATCGCGGCGGCGGGATTCTTCACAGAGAACTGGGAACTGGCGGCGGAGGATGCGACCGCTAGATAAGCCGCCCGGTGGAGGGGCCGGAGCTGGTGGGCTCATCCACCCTGATGTTTCCTGATCCCGCGCTCCGCTGCTCAGCACCCGCATCTCTGAGTCACCCCGCACATGCCGGGTATGAACCTTGGTGCCTGAGGCACCGTTAGCCACCCGACCGTCGCCCGGCCGACCTTCCTTTGCATGGACGGTGCCCATCGCCACCATCGGGCGACCCTCGGGAGACCGACCATGCGCAACACCACCTTTCACCGCAGCCTCATCCTTGCGGGCTGCGCATTCACCGCGCTGCTCGGTGCCCTGCCGCGCCTCAGTGCAGCTGAGGAGCTGGACATCCCGACCCTGGAGGCGGTGGTGCTTGCCGACGACCGCGCGCACGCCCTCGCCGGGCTGGTGCCGGACAGCGACGCGCAGCGCTTCCTCACCGGCCTGGGTCTGCAGGCCGCCGGTGACCTGCCGGCGGTCGACCGCCTCATCGC
>JACDGQ010000744.1 GCA_013821615.1 Planctomycetota bacterium | reverse complement strand
CGCCAGAGCTCGCCGACGGCAACCCCGCTGCGCCGGGCTCACCGCCACCAGGCGCGCCGCCCGGCGGACCGGCCACCCTGGTCAACCTCCTTGATCTCTACTACCCGGAACGCCATCACGGCATCACGCGCGTCGAGGTGGTCGGCCGCGTGATGCTGCCCGACGCCGCGCAGCGCGCCGAGATGAAGAAGCACATGCCGGTCGACGATGACCGCGACTTGCAGATGGTGCTCTACCGCTACTGCGTGATGTGCTGCGCCGCCGACGCCTCGCCGGTCTTCGCGCTGCTGCGCAAGCAGCAACCGGCCGGTCTCGTCACCGACGACTGGGTCAAGGTCACCGGCCACTGGCTGCCGCCGGCCGGCCTCGGCGATCCCGCGATCCTCGAACTCGAGCGCATCGAGAAGATCCCGGCGCCCAAGGATCCGTACCTGTCCGCACCAATGAAGTAAGAGAGTCCGGGAGTCCGGAGGTCCGGAAGTCCGGAAGTCTCGTCATGCGGAGTCCACGCGGGGGGCAGCGCGCCTGGATAACCGACGATGCGGAACCGGGAGTCCTCCTCAGCGCGGCAGGACTCCCGGACTTCCGGACTTCCGGACTTCCGGACCTTCCCCCTCCACCTCCTCCTCGAAGCGCGCCGCGACCTCGACCGTCTGCTGCCGGGTGCCGCCGTGGCGCTGGCGGTCGATGGCGTCCACGCAGGCGCGCAGCACCTCGCGCGCGTCGTAGCCCAGGCGGCGCATCGGCAGCACGCTGGGCACCGCCCACGGGAAGTTGCAGTGCGCGACCACCTCGAGGTCGTCGGGCACGGCGACCCCGGCGGCGACCAGGCCGGCGGTGACGTGCTCGACCAGGTTGTCGTCGCTGACCAGCAGCGCGTCGGGGCGGTCGGCCGGCGCCGCCGCCATCAGCAGGTGGGCGATCTGGCGCGCGCCCTGCGCGGCGGTCGGGCTGACGCCGTGCAGCCAGTAGGGCCGCGTGACCAGCCCGCGCGCCGCTAGGCCGGCGTGCAGCTCCTTCTGGAAGGCGCCGGTATGCCCGGGCACGCCGATCAGCGCGAAGCGGCGCCGGCCGCAGGCCTGGAAGTGGTCGAGCGCCTTGGCCAGGAACGAGCCCGCGCTCAGCGACAGCGCGGCCAGGCGCTGGTCCCCGGCCGCGTCCATGATCGCGATGCGCGGCAGCTCCGGATCATCGAGCAGCGGCGTGTGGCCGAGGTTGAACGGGTGCGCGGCGAAGATCAGCCCGGCCAAGCGGTGGTCGCGGACCTGGCCGATGAGATTGCGGTAGTCCGGCGCGTCAGGGCGGCCGTCGACGTCGTAGAATGAGGAGATGCTCCACGAGTCGGTCCGCCGCGCCGCCAGGGCCTCGTTGCCCAGGGCGGTCCAGAAGCGCACCCAGCCGGGCGCGCCCGGTGCGAGCGGGAAGACCAGCGCATAGCGGCTGGCGTGCGGCGGGCGGTCCGCGACGAACGTGCCCTGGCGGCCGCGCGCCACCACGAAGCCGTCGCCGATCAGGCGGTCGAGCGCGCGCTGTACGGTGACGCTGCTGACCGCGAAGCGCTCCTGCAGTTCCGTGCGCGTCGGCAGGCGCGCGCCCGGCGCGAGCTGGCGCGAGAGGATGCTGCGCCGCAATTCGTCGACGATGCCGTCCTGCTTGACCGGTGGGCGGGTGATGAGGCGGGTGGTCACGATGGCATCCCGGGCTGATGGCTGATGGCTGATGACTGATGGAGCGCTGCGTTCCGCGCGTTCACGGATCCAGGATGAACGTGCCCCACAGGGCGGGGGTGAGCTCGGCCTCGCCCGGGATGTCGTTGACCAGGCCGGTGGCCTGGTTGCTCCAGTAGCGGCGCGCGACGGTCTGGGTGCCGCCGTCGTCGGCGGCGAGCACGCCGACATCGCCGGCGACGGCCAGGCCGGCGGCGGGGGTCAGGCCGAGGCGCGTCCACGGCACCGCCGCCTCGACCAGGAAACCGCCGGCGCAGGGCGCCACGGCGATGGCGACGTCGTCGAGCCGCACCACCTGATCGAAGAAGACGCTGCGCGTGGGCGAGGCGAAGCGCACGCGCCGCTCCGCCGCGGTCCCTGGCACCTGCAGCCGGTAGAGCACCGCCAGCGGCTTGCCGACGACGGCGCTGACCAGCAGGCGCAGCGGACCGGCCGGGGTGGCGAGCATGAGATCGACGGCGTCGCCGGTCTTGAACAGCAGGGTCTCGTCCTGGCCGGCGTTGCGCAGGTGGTCGGCGGGCGCCGCCACCCGCCAGGCCAGGTGCAGGCGCTGCGCGTCCCAGCGCAGCTGCGCGC
>JACDGQ010000743.1 GCA_013821615.1 Planctomycetota bacterium | reverse complement strand
AGACGAGGGCGCCCGCTGGTGTCGGCACCAGCGCGGCGGGAATGCTGGCCGTGGCCGGCGCCGCGCCCTTGGCCTGTTCGAGCGCCGCCTTCTGGCGATCGAGTTCCTGGGCGGCGTCGAGCTGGGGGGCCGGGGCGGCGGCGATGGCGGTCGCCACCGGCGGCGCAGCGGCCTTGTCGGCACCAGCATCGGCGGACTTGACCTCAGCAGCGGCCTGGCCGTCAGGGGTCTGCCGTTTAGCCGCCAGGGTCGCATCGGGCTTTTCAGGTGCGAAGAAGAAAGCATACGCGCACCACCCACCCACGCCGAGCACGACCGCGCCGATCGCCAGGGGCAGCCACGGACGGACCAGATCCATGGGACCCGGTTTGGGCTTCTGCGGTGGCGGGGTGCGCTGGAAGGGGTTGACCACCGTGGCCGGTCCGGCGCCGGTGGCGACGGCCGGACCCTTGGGCTTGGGTGGGGCCGCGTCGTCCAGCGCGAACTGGGCCGGGACGATGAACTCCTTCTGGCACTTGGCGCAGCGGCCCGGTCGGCCGGCCGCCGCCCAGGGGGCGCGCATCTGCGCGCCGCAGGCGGGGCAGGCGAAGGTGATCAGATCATCCATGGGATCCGCGCTCCGGAGATGCTGCGGTCGGTCATTCGCCCGCGCGCGGTCTCAGGCCATCGGATATAAACAGCGGTTGGAGGGCGGCAAGCGGCGGTGGATCTGATTGTGAAGTTTTCATGAAGGTCGGACGCCGTACAGCTGACCGGGCTTGCGTCGCGCAGCGCCGGACGTTGATGTCGGCGTTCGCGGAGACGCGGGAGGTCATCATGGCGCAGGGTGGAACGGGCGGCGGCAAGCTGCCGCTGGTATTGTTCATCGCGGCGATCGCCGGGGTAGGGATGTGGATGGCCTCGACGACCGGGGGACGGCCGGCGGGCACGCCGGAGGGGGCGCCCGCGGTCGGCGCGCCGTTGCCGCCGCCGGCCGGCGACGAGCTGCGCCTGGTCTTCACGTATGGCTCTGAAAAAGAGACCTGGATCGCGCAGGCCACCGCGCTCTTCAACCAGCAGCACGTGCGCCAGGCCGGCAAGACCATCAGCGTCGAGGCCATGCCCATGGGCTCCGGCGACTGCATGGACGAGATCCTCGCGGGCCGGCGCAAGCCGCACCTGATCAGCCCCGCTTCGGCGGCCTTCATCAAGATGGGCAATGCCCGCGCGCGCAGCGCCGAGGGCCGCGACCTGGTGCCGGCGACCGACAACCTGGTGCTGTCGCCGGTGGTGATCGCGATGTGGAAGCCGATGGCCGAGGCCCTGGGCTGGGGCAAGCGGCCGCTCGGCTGGGCCGACGTCCTGGCCGTCGCCACCCAGCCGCGCGGCTGGGCGGCCTACGAGCAGCCGCAGTGGGGGCCGTTCCGCTTCGGCCACACCCATCCCGATTTCAGCAACAGCGGGCTGACCTCGATCTTCGCCGAGGTCTATGCCGGGGCCGGCAAGGTGGGTGGCCTGACCTTGGGCGACCTCGCCCAGCCCGCGGTCGCCGACCAGGTGCGGGCCATCGAGCGCGCCGTGGTCCACTACGGCAGCTCGACCGGCTTCTTCGCCAAGAAGCTGCTCGCGAACGGCCCCGACTACCTGAGCGCAGCGGTGCTGTACGAGAACAACGTCATCGAATCCTACCAGGCCGCGACGCCCTCGTCATACCCGCCCCTGGTCGCGCTCTACCCGAAGGAAGGCACCTTCTGGAGCGACCATCCTGCCGGGATCGTGGACCGCGACTGGGTGACCCTCGCGCACCGCCAGGCGGCGCGCGCCTACCTCGACTTCCTGCTCGCCAAGCCGCAGCAGGAGGCCGCCCTGCGCCTCGGGTTCCGTCCCTCTGCGGTGGAGGTCGCGGTCGGATCGCCGCTCGACACCGCGCACGGCGTCGACCCGCAGGAGCCCAAGACCACCCTGGAGGTGCCGAGTGTCGAGGTCATGGACGGCATCCTGAGGCTGTGGCGCGCGAACAAGAAGCACGCCCACGTGGTGCTGGTCATGGACGTCTCGGGTTCGATGAACGAGGACGGCAAGCTGGGCAGCGCGCGCCTGGGCGCCGCGCAACTGGTCGCCAAGCTCGACGACGGCGACGGCTTCTCGCTGCTCGCCTTCAGCGACCACATGCAGTGGCTCAGCCGCGGGCTGGTGCTTGATCAGGCGGGCCGGGCGACCGCGCAGCGCCAGGTCGAAGGCCTGATCGCCACCGGGGGCACCGCGCTCTACGATGCGATCGACGCCGCCTACACCGCCCTGGCCGCGGTCGCCAAGGCCGACCAGATC
>JACDGQ010000742.1 GCA_013821615.1 Planctomycetota bacterium | reverse complement strand
GAACTTCGGGCCGGGCGAGCAGAGCGTCGCCACCGTCCTCGAACTCGCCCGCAGCCTGGTCGAAGCCTGGGGCACGGGCAGCGTCGAGGCCGGCGGTGCCCGGCCCGGGCAGCCGCACGAGGCCGGCCTGCTCAAGCTCGACTGCAGCAAAGCCGCGGCCCGCCTCGGCTGGCGCGGCGCGTGGGACATGCCGACCACCGCGCGCGCCACCGCCGCGTGGTACCAGGCGCATCAGCGCGGCGAGGACCTGCGCGCCTGCACCGACCGCCAGATCGCCGCCTATGTCGCCAGCCAGGCCGGGCAGCGCGCGGCCTGGGTGGGGTGACGCGGCCGGCCGGCGCCGCCTCCACCCGCAACCGGCCGACCCCTTCCGTTGCGCGGGGAGCGGAGGTATGCTCCCCTTCCATCCGCCTCCGCCCGCTGGCCCGCCTCCGACCGGCCATGAGCCGCACCCCCTGGGACATCGCATGACCCGCATCTCCGCCTGCCGCGCCTGCGGCGGCACCCGGCTCGCCCCGATCCTCGACCTCGGGAAGACGCCGCTCGCCAACTCGCTGCCCACCGCGGACCGCCTGGGCGCCCCAGAGCCGGTCTTCCCGCTCGACCTGGTGCTGTGCCAGGACTGCTCGCTGCTGCAGATCACCGAGACCGTGCCGCCCGAGCAGCTGTTCAGCGACTACCTCTATTTCTCGTCGTTCTCGGAGAGCTTCGTCAAGCACGCCGAGACCATCGCCACGCGCCTGGTGGGCGAACGTCGCCTGGGCCCCGGCAGCCTGGTGGCGGAGGTCGCGAGCAACGACGGCTACCTGCTGCAGTTCTACAAGCGCGCCGGCGTGCCGGTGCTGGGCATCGAGCCGGCCGCCAACATCGCCAAGGTCGCGCGCGAGGAGCGCGGCATCGACACCCTCAACGCCTTCTTCGGCACCGCCACCGCGCAGGCGCTGCGCGACCAGGGGCGCCGCGCCAACGTCATCCACGCCAACAACGTGCTCGCCCACGTCGCCGACCTGACCGGCTTCGTGCGCGGCTTCGCGCTGCTGCTCAAGGACGACGGGGTGGCGGTGCTCGAATCGCCCTACATCAAGCCGTTCCTCGACCACTGCGAGTTCGACACCATCTACCACGAGCACCTCTGTTACTACTCGCTGACCGCGCTCGACCGGCTGTTCCGCAGCCAGGGGCTGCTGATCCGGTCGGTCGAGCATCTGCCCTTCCACGGCGGCTCGGTGCGTCTGTTCGCCGAGCCGCTGCGTCCCGGCCGCACCGCCGATGCCTCGGTGACAACCCTGCTTGCCGCCGAGGCCGCCTGGGGCGTCACCGACCCCGCCGCGTACCAGGCGTTCGCGCGCACGGTCGCGACGCTCAAGGCCGACCTGCGCCGCACCCTCGGCGAGCTCAAGGCGCAGGGCAAACGCATCGCCGCCTACGGCGCCGCGGCCAAGGGCAGCACGCTGCTGAACTCCTTCGGCATCGGCACCGAGACCCTCGACTTCGTCGCCGACCGCAGCACCTACAAGCAGGGCCGCTACATGCCCGGCGTCCATGTGCCGATCCACGGCCCGGAGCGCATCCTCGCCGACCAGCCCGACTACCTGCTCATCCTGGCCTGGAACTTCGCGGACGAGATCATCCGGCAGCAGGCCGAGTACCAGCGCCGCGGCGGCCGCTTCATCATCCCCATCCCGGCCGTGAAGATCGTCTGAGCATGCGCTTCACCGCGACCCGCCTGGCCGGCGCCATGCTGGTCGACCTCGAGCCGCTCGCCGACGAGCGCGGCTTCTTCGCGCGCTCGTGGTGCGCGCGCGAGTTCGCCGCGCACGGGTTCGATGCGGCGCTGGTGCAGTGCAACGTCTCCTTCAACCGCGCGGCCGGCACGCTGCGCGGCCTGCATTGGCAGGATGCGCCGCATCCCGAAGCCAAGCTGGTGCGCTGCACGCGCGGCCGCATCCACGACGTCATCGTCGACGTGCGTCCGCGCTCGCCGACCTTCCGCCAATGGCTGGCGGTCGAACTCGCCGCGGACGCGCACACCGCCCTCTACATCCCGCACGGCTTCGCGCACGGCTTCCAGAGCCTGGAGGACGCCAGCGAGGTGCTCTACCACATGTCGGACTCGTTCCATCCCGAGTGCGCGCGCGGCGCGCGCTTCGACGATCCCGCCTTCGCGGTCGAGTGGCCGCACGCGGAACGGCGCATCGTCTCGGCCAAGGACCTGTCCTACCCGCCGTTCGCCGTGCAGCCGACAGCCGGACCCGGGACATGAACCGCCAAGACGCCAGGACGCCAAGGACGCAGACAGCCCCAAAC
>JACDGQ010000741.1 GCA_013821615.1 Planctomycetota bacterium | reverse complement strand
CGCCGAGGCTGCCGTGCTGGTGGTGGCGTGCGACACCCCGGTCGACGACCGCGATGAAGCCGACGTGCCCTTTGTGCGCGCCCGACTCGAAGCGCTGCGCCCGCACCTGCGCCCGGGCACGGTGGTGCTGGTCACCTCGCAGGTCCCCGTCGGCTTCACGCGCGCGCTGGCCCGGGACTGGGCGGGACTGGGCCTGCATGTCGCCTATTCGCCCGAGAACCTGCGCCTGGGCAAGGCCATCGCCTGTTTCAATGCCCCGGAGCGCATCGTGCTGGGCACCGACAGCGCGACTGCGCGCACGGTCCTGGCAGAGTTGCTGTCGCCGTTCTGCACGCGCCTCGAGTGGATGTCGCTCGAATCCGCGGAGATGACCAAGCACGCGATCAACGCCTTCCTCGGCCTGTCGGTGACCTTCGCCAACGAGCTCGCGCGCATCTGCGAGGTGGTGGGCGCCGACGCGCGCGAGGTCGAGCGTGGCCTGAAGAGCGAAGGCCGCATCGGCGAAAAGGCCTACCTGTCGCCGGGCAGCGCCTTCGCCGGCGGCACTCTGGCCCGCGATGTGCGCTTCCTGCAAGCCTTCGGCGCCCTGCACCGCCTGGCGACGCCGCTGGTCGACGGCGTGCTGGCCAGCAACGACCTGCACAAGGCCTGGCTGCGCGACAAGGTCGCGCTGCTGACCGCGGGGATCGCCAGACCGGTGGTCGCCGTCCTCGGCCTGACCTATAAGCCCGGCACCGACACCCTGCGCCGCTCGGCGGCGGTCGAGCTCTGCCGCTGGATGCACGGCCAGGGCATCGCCGTCCAGGCGCACGATCCCGCGGTGCAGGAGCTGCCCGCGGATCTGGCGGGAGTCCTGCGCCTGCACGCCAGCGCCACCGGAGCCCTCGCCGCGGCAGACGTCGCGGTGGTCGCGACCGAATGGCCGGAGTATCGGCGCCTGACCGCTAGCGACTTCAGCGTGGCCATGCGCCATGCGCGCGTCATCGACCCCAACTGGTTCCTCGCCGCCGGCCTTGAGGCTGCACCGGGCGTCCTTTACCTCGCCACCGGACGCCCTGCCACGCTTCCCGTCGGCGCCCGCCCTCCCACAGTCGCCGCGCCATGAACCTGCCGCTCAGCGGACGCACTGCGCTCATCACCGGGGCCAACCAGGGCCTCGGCCACGCCATCGCCGAGCGCTTCGTCGCCGCCGGGGCCAGCGTGCTGATCGTCGCGCGCGGCGAAGAGCTCCTGCGTGAGGTCGCTCGACAGCTCACCGCGCGCGCCGCCACCCCCGGCCAGCGCGTCGTGGCGATGCCCTGCGACGTCGCTATCGACGCGCAGTGCCGCGCCGCCGTTGAAACTGCGCAACGCGAATTCGGTGGCCTCACCGTGCTGGTCAACAATGCCGGCGTCTACGGCCCGATGGGTGCCCTTGAAGATGTCGACGGCGCGGCGTGGCGCGAGGCGGTCGCCATCAACCTCTTCGGCGTGATGTCGATGTGCCAGGCCGCCATCCCGCTGATGAAGCGCGCCGGCTACGGCAAGATCATCAACCTCTCGGGCGGCGGCGCGACCGCGCCGCTGCCCTTCATCAGCGCCTACGCGGCGTCGAAGGCGGCGGTGGTGCGCCTCACCGAGACCCTGGCCGAAGAGCTCAAGGACCAGCGCATCGACGTCAACGCCATCGCCCCGGGCGCGCTCAACACCCGCATGCTCGACGAGGTGCTCGCCGCGGGCCCGGCCAAGGTCAGCGCCGGCTTCCACGAGCGAGCGCGCAAGCAGCAGGCCACCGGCGGTACGCCGCCCGGGAAGGGCGCGGAACTCGCCGAATTCCTCGCCAGCGCGGCCAGCGACGGCATCACCGGCCGCCTGCTCAGCGCGGTGTGGGACCATTGGCAGCGCCTGCCGGAGCGCGCCGCCGAACTCGCCGGCAGCGACATCTACACCTTGCGGCGCATCGTCGCCAAGGACCGCGGGAAGGACTGGGATGCCTGATCCGACCACCCTGGGCGTCGCCATCGTCGGCTGCGGCCTGATCGGCGCCAAGCGCGCGCAGCTGCTCGCACCCGGCCAGCTGATCGCCTGCGCCGACACGGTGCCCGAGCGCGCCACCGCGCTCGCCGCGACCGCACCGGGCGTGACCGCGCACAGCGATTGGCGCGCCGCCATCGCCCAGCCCGGGGTCGGCATCGTCCTGGTCTCGACCACCCACGACCAGCTGCCGGTGGTCGCGCTCGCCGCCGCGGAGCGCGGGCTGCATGTGCTGATCGAGAAGCCCGGCGCGCGCCGCGCCGCCGAGCTCGACCCGGTGATCGCGGCCGCCGCGCGCACC
>JACDGQ010000740.1 GCA_013821615.1 Planctomycetota bacterium | reverse complement strand
GGCTACGGCGGCGGCGGTTCGGGCGGCGGCGGCGGCGGCGGGTACGGCGGTGGCCGTCGCGATCGCTGAACGCAGCTCATCGTCCGCGACATCGCGGAAGTGCTGAAACGAAACGCTGGCGGGGACAACCCCGCCAGCGTTTTTCATGGACCTGGGAATGCGCGGGGGCCGAGATCAGGTGACGCTGAGCGCGCTCAGGGTTGTGGGCGACCTCAAACGGATGCACTTCAGAAAGTGAGCGGACATCCCCAGTCCGATGTCCACCCGGCGTCAATGCGCCGGCGTCAGCAGCCCGCGCGCCTGGAACCATTCCTTGGCGCGCGCCGGCCAGGTGCTGGTGGGATGCGCCGAGGGACGCAGGCCGAAGCCGTGGCCGCCATCCGGGTAGACGTGCAGTTCGACCGGGATCTTGAGGTTCTTGAGCGCGAGCTGGTAGGCGATGCCGTTCTCGCAGCCGAGCGGATCGTCCTCGGCGTAGACGATGAAGCTGGGCGGCGCGTCGGCGGCGGGGGTGACCTCGGGGTTGAGCGTCATGGTCCCCTTGGCGACCATGTAGGCGGGGTAGATCAGCATCGCGAAATCAGGCCGGCAGGCGAGCTGGTCGACGGCGTCCGCCGCGGCGTACTGGCGCGGCAGCGCGCCGGCGGCGGCGATCGCCACCGCGTGCCCGCCGGCGGAGAAGCCGAGGGCGCCGATGCGGCCGGGGGTGATGCCCCACTGCGCGGCGTGGCTGCGCACCGTGCTGAGCGCGCGCTGCACGTCCTGCACGGCCGCCTGGTATGACGGATGGCCGGCACGCGCCGGCACGCGGTAGGTGAGCAGCACGGCGGTGACGCCGCACCCGTTCAGCCAGCGCGCCACCTCGGTGCCCTCGAGATCCATGGCCAGGATCGAGTAGCCGCCGCCCGGGCAGATTACCACCGCGGTGCCGGTGCGCTCTGCCGCCGGGGGCGCGTAGACCGCGATGACCGGCTGCGCGACATCGTGCGCGCGGATGATGTTGTCCTTGCCGGGATCCATGACCTGGGGCTTGGCCGGCTGCTCCGGCTCGCCGGGCGCGGGCCCGGTCCACAGTGGCAGTTCGGCGAGCGCGACGAGCGCGGTGTCCTGCGCGTACACGTGGGCGGTGGCCAGCACGGATCCCAGGGTGGCGAGCAGGATGAGGGGGAAGGGCTTCATGATGCTCCGGCGGCGGGGGTGTGGATTGCATACGCGCCAGCCCCCGGGGCGCTGAGCGCCGCGCGCGCCTGAAGAGCGCAAGCGGCTCTGGCGAAGTCGTCTGCCGATCCTGCCCGGCTGCGCACCGATTCACCACATGGTCGCGCTCCAGCCGTCGGCACCGGTCGCGCGCGACGTCGGCTCCGGCGTCCGTCGTCGGGGGTGGTCTGGTGAGCACAGGACAGCGGACAGCGGACGACCGTCGACGGCCGTCTCACAGGTGGCAGTTGCCCAGCCCGCGGCGTTCGAGGTAGCGCTGGTGGTATTCCTCGGCCTTCCAGAAGGTCTGGGCCGGGGAGATCTCGGTGACGATCGGGCGGCGGAAGCGCTTTTCGGCCTCGAGCCGGGCCTTCACGGCGGTGGCCTCGGCCTGCTGCGCGGGCGAGTGGAAGAACACCGCCGAGCGGTACTGCGAGCCGACGTCCGGCCCCTGGCGGTCGCGCGTGGTCGGATCGTGGCTCGCCCAGAACACCCCGAGCAGCTCGGCGTAGCTCACCAGGGCAGGGTCGAAGGCCACCTCGACGACCTCGGCGTGGCCGGTGGTGTCGGTGCAGATCTGCTCGTAGGTCGGGTTCGCGGTCCTGCCGCCGGCGTAGCCGACCAGCGCATCGACCACGCCGGGGATGGCGCGGAAGGTCGCCTCGACGCCCCAGAAACAGCCGGCGCCGAAGGTCGCCTTGTGGATGGTGGTCGCGGCGCTCACGGCTGCACCACCGCGCCGCCCTGCGTGCCGTCCTTGGCCGTCGCCGGCGCGGCGCCGCCGGCCGGCGTGAAGTCGAGCGAGATGGCGTTGATGCAATAGCGCAGGCCGGTCGGCCGCGGGCCGTCGTCGAAGACGTGACCGAGGTGGCCGCCGCAGCGCGCGCAGTGGATCTCGCTGCGCACCATGCCGTGCGTGGTGTCAGATTCGGTCTCGACACGGCCGGGCAGCTGCTGGAAGAAGCTCGGCCAGCCGGTGCCGGACTCGAACTTGGCTTCCGCGCTGAACAGCGGCGCGCCGCAGCCGGCGCAGTGGTAGATACCGGGGCCGTTGTGCTTGATCGCGGTGTAGCCGCCGCAGAAGGGCGGCTCGGTGCCGTGACGGCGCAGCACGTTGTAC
>JACDGQ010000739.1 GCA_013821615.1 Planctomycetota bacterium | reverse complement strand
GACGGGCTGCCACTCCACCGCCGCCGCATGCAGCGTCGCGGTGGCGAGGCAGAACAGCGTGGCGAGAGCGGGCAGGCGGAAGATGGACATGGCGGCCTCCGAGTATGCCTGGAGGGTGCCGTGCGCGGCGCGCGGTTGTGTAACACCTCGGTAACCCCGCACCGGTCTGCCGGCCAGGACGGTGCGCCGGTGCTAAACGACTTCCGGACTTCCGGACTTCCGGACTTCCGGACCCTCCACCTCGTCATACTTGCGGTTCGAACCCTTGAAGGCCGCCACCGGGTACTTGGCGCGCGCCTTCTGCAACTTGCGCGCGAAGGCGGTGGTCAGGTCGACGCCGCTGCGGTCGGCGAGGCGGATGAGCAGGGTGAAGACGTCGGCCAGCTCGTCAGCCCAGTCCTCCTCCTTGCCGGGCGGGACGGGGGGCTGGGCGTCGCCCTGCCAGCGCACGATCTCAGCGGCCTCACCGACTTCGCCCATCAGCGCGAGCAGCAGGTTGCGCGGCGAGTGGAACTGCGCCCAGTCGCGCTCATCGGCAAAGGCGGCGACCTCGCGGCGGATGTCTTCGAGATTGCGGTCGGCGAACGGCATGGGCGTCTCGCGGGTGGAGGCGCGAGCATGCGTGATGCCGTGGACGCGGGAAGCAGCGAGAACCGCATCGCGGCGTGAAACCGTTCACGGTTTCGCGGGCGCCGCCTTGGTCAGCAGGCTGGTGCGCAGGCGCGCGTCGATGTTCTTCTCCCCAACCCAGATCGCGAACAACGCCTGGGCGAAATCGGCGCCCGGGACGGTGCCGAGCGCCGTGCCGTTGCGGCTCAGTTCGGTGCCGGTCTTGGGCACGTAGGTCAGCGCGTAGCGGTCGCCGGCCTTGATGTCGACATAGAGCTTGTTGAGGGCATCGACCTGCGGCCGGATCGCCGCCAGGGTCGCGGCACTGATGTTGTCGCCGATGGTGGCGTTGGTCGCCTTGACGAAATCGCCGGCGTCGATGGCGTAGAAATAGTGCAGCTCGAGGCGCTTCGGGACGTCCTTCAGGACATCCGCCACCGCGCCGCCGGGGGCCAGGTAGAGGGCAGAACAGTAGGCCGTGAAGAACGCCCGGTAGATGAGGTGGCCGACCCCGTGCAGCGCGAAGGGCTGCCCGTCGGCGGTCAGCGTGTCGGCGAAGTCCTGGCCGTCGATCTGGGCCGCGCTGCCGATGCGGGGAGCGGCGCAAAGCAGGGTGGCGAGGGCGGCGACGGTGAGGAGGCGGGGCATGGGGGGTCCTGTCGGCCGGGATGGTTAGGGGCGGCAACAACAGCATACGACGGAAGGCGGGCCGCGGATCTGGACGCCCGCGCACCCTGCCGGAGCCTATTTGGCGTCCAGCACCCGCATCACCATCTTCGTCACCGGCTCGACGTAGCGCGACATCGGCCCGGGCAGGCGGCCGTAGAGCACGAAGATGGCGGTCTCGAGGAACAGGCCGATGACCGCGGCGGCGAGCAGCGCCGGCTCGCCGGTGATGCGGCCGAGCGCGATCTGCTGGGCGAAGATCTCGGTGATCACGTCCTGCGGCATGCGCAGGTCGGTGGGCAGGCTCTTGGCGAGTTCGTGCTGGACCAGCAGCACGAAGCGGAACACCAGCGGCTGCTCGTCGTAGAGCAGGTAGCAGGCTGCGCAGCCCGCCTGCATCTTCGCACCGAGCTCGTCCTGGCTGGCGAGCGCCGTCTCGATGCGCGAGCGCACCTCGGTGAGGTGTTCGATGTAGAGCGCGGCGACCAGCGCCTCCTTGTTCGCCCAGTGGCGATAGAGGGCGGCCTCCGAACAGCCCGCGTGCTTGGCGATGTCGCGGATTCCGGTGCCGTGTACACCCTGCTCGACGAACAGCTCCAAGGCTGCGATTTTGAGGGGTTCGCGTGCTTTGGGTGGCCGTGCCATGGCTGGCAGTATGTCATGGAGCGCTGTACCACAAGAACATGCACTCACCGTCTCCGTGTGGCGACGGTCGCTCGCCTGCTGTTGATGCGGACAGCGAGGGCTTGCCGGGGCTGGTCGAAGGGGATGATTCCCGGCGTGGACCCCGCCTCCCCGCCCGAATCCGCGCCCTTCCCGGCCGCCCCCGGCCGCCTGGCCACCACCTTCGACATCTTCGCCTGGTACGACGAGGTGCGGGCCAGCGGCCGTCCGGTCGCCTGGTGCTCGGCCTTTGCCCCGGCCGAGGCCCTGCTCGCGGTCGGGGTGATGCCGGTCTATCCGGAGAACCACGCCGCCATGCTCGGCGCGCTGTCCGAGCAACGCGACCCGGCGGCGCCCTATGCGCGCGCCGCGATCGCCGCAGCCGAGGGC
>JACDGQ010000062.1 GCA_013821615.1 Planctomycetota bacterium | reverse complement strand
CCGGCCCGACGCGCCGCTGCGCGACGGGGTCACGCCACCGGAGGAGCTCGGCCAGGCGGTGATGCTGGATGACGACGTGATGGTCGCACCCGGCGTGATGTGGGGCAAGCCGACGCTGATGCGCGGCCAGCTCGATGGCGAGGTCGCGGTCGAGCGCATCGAGGAGAAGTGCACGCTGCGCCACGGTCTGGTCGGCAGCGCCGCCTACCGCGATGGCGATCACCTGGTGCTGCTGACCATCGACGCTGCTGGCGCCGGCCACGCTTTCGCCATGGACGCGGCCGGACATTTCCGCGGCGATCTCGGTGCCGTCGAACTGGCCACCACGACGCCGGTGGCGGCGTGGACCGCACTGGCCATGGCGGGCCCCGACACGCTGCTCGCCGCGGGTGATGGCTGCGTGCTGGAGTTCGCACGCGCCGGCGCAGGTTGGCGCGAAACCCGACGCTGGCGTTCCTGGGGCGCCGGTGAGACGGAGCACTTCGGCGCGGTGATCCACATCAGCAGCGATGCGCACACGCTGGCCGTCACCGACCGCGACCGCCACCGCGTGCTGTGCTTCACCCCCGGTGGCGGCACCCCGCGCGCGAGTTTCGGCCGCTGCGACGAGGCCGGCACCGACCTCGCCACGGTGAGCGCGCCCACCACCGTCGCGGTGCGTGGTGAGCGCGTGGTGGTTTTCGATGCCGGCAACCAGCGCCTGGTGAAGCTGATCAGCGCGCCGTGAGCTGCGAGCTGCGGGATTCGAGTTTCGAGCTGCGAGTGACGGCATGCGTGCTCGTAGCTCGTAGCTCGTCGATGGAACCCGTGCCCCGTCGCATCCGGAAGTGGGAAGCCGTGGCATCCCGTCGCACCCCGCCATGATCGCGCCCCACGCGCGATGGCAGATGATCCGACCATCTTCGATCTGCTTGGACCCGGGCAGCCGGAGCGGCCTGCGCCGGTCCCGGACGCCGGGGCGGGCGGCGAGCTGACCGGTGCGCTGATCGCTGCGGGAGTGGCCGCGCTGCGCGCGCAGGGGCCGCTGCTGCCCACTGCGGACATCCCGCCCGCGCCCGGCGGCCAGCGCGTCTGGGTCTACGACACCGAGGTCTTCCCCAACCTCGTGCTCCACGTCTTCACCGACGGACGCAGCACCGAGGTCTTCCACCAGGGGACCTGGGACGCGCTGCGGGCCTTCGTCAGCGATCCGGGCAAGGTGCTGGCCGGCTTCAACAGCTCGGGCTACGACGACCCGGTGCTGCGCCGCATCCTTGCCCATCCGCAACCCACGGTGGCGGAGATCTTCGCGCTCTCGGGCGAGATCATCGGCGGCGAGCTGCCGCGCGAGCTGCGTTGGGGTCCGGTGCCGTGGGCGCACGGCATCGATGTGCTGCAGCTGCTCAATGGCCGCGGCTCGCTCAAGGAGTGGGAGTGCCGCCTGGGGCTCGACCTGGTCGCGGAATCGCCGTGTGATTTCGCCGCGCCGCTGCCGGCCAGCGGCATCGGCGAGGTGCTGCGCTACTGCCTCAACGACGTCGCGGCGACCGTGCAGCTGCTGCTCGCCAACTGGGACCTGGTGGCGATGCGCGCGGTCCTGCAGGGCATCTACGGCCAGTCCGACACCATTTACGCCAGCACCGAGGCGGGCATCGCCGAGGCGACCATGGCCGACCTGGCGCGTCGCGCGAGCGGAGTGACGCGCAGCCAGCTCAAGGCCGCGGCCGCCGCCAATCCCGACAACCGCCCGCGCACCTGGCCGCTGGACGGGCTGATCGCGCCGTGCGTCGCCTTCGCCACGCCGTCATTTCGCGCCCTGCTCGCGGCGGTGCGCGCCGGGTCGCTGGTGATCGGCGCGCGCGGCGGCGCCCTC
Organism: Planctomycetota bacterium; assembly: GCA_013821615.1. Taxonomy (GTDB): domain Bacteria; phylum Planctomycetota; class UBA11346; order UBA11346; family UBA11346; genus BOG-1363. Next base: position 9,412 of record JACDGQ010000062.1, on the reverse strand, counting down.
GACCTGCCGCAGCTCCCTGGCCAGGTGTTCACGCACGCCGGAGCGCTCTATCAGCTCGGCACCGGCGGCCTGCACTCGCTCGACCAGCCCGGCGCGTGGCGCGCCGACGCGGACACCGCCCTGCTCGACCTCGACGTGACCAGCTATTATCCGTCGCTGATCATCAACGAGGGCTGGCACCCGCGCCACTACGGCCCGGCCTTCGTCGAGCACCTGCGCGGTATGCGCGACCGCCGCGTCGCCGCCAAGCACGCCGGCGACAAGCGCACCGCCACCGCGCTCAAGATCGTCATCAACTCGATCTACGGCAAGCTCAACGACGCGTACAGCAGCATCCGCTCGGTGCCTGACGCCTTCCGCGTCACGCTCAACGGCCAGCTGCTGTTGCTGATGCTCATCGAGGGATTGTCCGGCGCCGGCGCCGAAGTGCTGAGCGCCAACACCGACGGCGTGACGGCGCGCGTACCGCGCGCGCAGCTCGCGGCGGTCGCGGCCGCGGCCGCCGCCTGGGAACGCGCCAGCGCGCTCACCCTCGAGCGCACGCCCTACCGCGCCCTGTACCGCCGCGACGTGAACAACTACCTGGCGGTCACTGAGGCCGGCGACCTCAAGACCCGCGGCGCCTTCGGCGATGGCGCCAAGGGCGATGGTGCGGTGGTGCGCGAGGCCGCGGTGGCCTGGCTGGTCGAGGGCGTCGAGCCGGCCGAGAGCGTGGCCCGCTGCAGCGACGTGCGCGCCTTCCTGTTCTACCAGCGCACGCGCAGCGACGCGCTGCTGGTGCACGGCGAGCGTGCACTCGGCCGCATCGCGCGCTGGTACGTCGGCTTCGGCGGCCCGACGCTGCGCCGGCGCAGCCTCGCCGAAGGCACCTTCACCACCGTCGCCCACGGCCACCACGCGCGCCTGGCCATGGACATCGCCGGCTGGACGATGGCCGACCTCGCCACCCTCGACCGCAGCGCCTACGTCGCCGAGGCGTGGCGCCTGATCAGCGCGGTGGCACCGCGCGAGGGGCTGGTGAGAGACGCATGAGCTGCGAGTTACGAGTTACGAGTCTCTCAGCTCGCAACTCGCAATTCGATCGCTCCGCACCCACGAGTATCCCTGGTTCCTCGTCATACGTGGTGGATCGATTGCCCACTCGGGTCTCGTCGGTCACAGCAGGGAAGACAGGATAGAACAAGAGGAACGGAGGAACGGAGGACAACCAAGAGTCGGCGATGTCATTTTTTCCGATTGCGCTTTTTCCACTCGCTATTTGCCTTTCTCCGTTTCTCCGTTCCTCCTGTTCGATCAGGTTTCGCTCTCTTTGCGATGGACCTAATGTTTCCACCGCGGACGACGAGGAACGGTATCCCTTCCCACCCCATCCACCTCCACGATCATCCTGCTCCATGCACGCCACCTTGCCGGCCTTCCACGTCCGTCGCAGCCCCATCCATGGTCGCGGCGTCTTCACCACCACGCGCATCCCGCGCCGCATGAAGCTCGGCGAGGTCTCCGGCGAGCTGCGCCGCCTGCCGCAGGCGCGCCAGGCCATGCAGGCCCGCGCCGTCATCCACCTCGTCGAGCTCAGTCGGCGCTGGGCGTTGGACTGCTCGCGCGGCAACCACTTCCGCCACCTCAACCACTCCTGCCAGGCGAACTGCTACCTGCGCATCTGGCGCCGCCGCGTCGAGGTCTACAGCCGCGGCGCCATCGCCCGCGACCAGGAGCTGACCGTCGATTACCGCAGCACCCAGCATCCCGGTGGCATGATGTGCGGCTGTGGTCGCCCCGGGTGCCGCTCGCTGCTGTGACGTCGCGCCCCTGGATCGTCCGGGGGCGCCCATCCACGGTCTCGCCGTTTCAGCGACGGTCCGCAAGGATGGCCAGCAGTGGCGCCATCTCCTCTGTCGCAAAGGCCCGCGTCGCCGGATCCCGCATGCCCAGCGCCGCCGGGGCGACCAGCTCGATCTTCCAGCGCTGCGCGGCGGTGCCGTTGTCGGTGTGCTGCTTGACGTTGACCCCGTCGGCGGTCCCGGAGCCATCCACGTCCAGGCAGTCGCCGCTGCACTGTGCGGTCAAGCGGTACCAGCCGCCGCCCATGTCGTCGATCTTCCAGCGCTGCGCGGTGCCGCCGTTGTCCGTCCATTGCTGGACATTCGCATCGTTGGCGGTGCTCGCGCCGTTCACGTCCAGGCACTTGCCACTGCACTGCGCGGTGAGCTTCCACCAGCCGCCGCCCTGGTCGTCGAGCCGCCAGCGCTGCGCTGGCGTGCCATTGCCGGTCCACTGCTGGACGTTGGTGCCATCTGATGTCCCGGCGGCATTCACGTCCAGGCATTTGCCGCTGCACTGCGCGGTCAGTTTGTAGGTCGCACCGGAGGCCAGACCCGACGTCTGGATCCGGTCGATCCGCCAACGCTGCGCGTCCGAGCCGTTGTCGGGCGATTGATTGATCGGCGTGCCGTCGGTGGTGCCCGAATGCAGCACGTCCAGGCACATGCCGCTGACCTTGGCGATCACCTTCATGGTGCCGTCGCCGCGGTCGACGATCATCCAGCGCTGCGCGGCGCCGCCGTTGTCCGCCGCCTGGTCGACGCGCGTGCCGTCGCTCAGCCCACCGCCCTGCACGTCGACGCGCAGGCCATTCGCCTGGGAGGTGATGCGGTAGCCATCGCCCAGGTCCTCGATCTTCCAGCGCTGCGCGTTGGTGCCGTTGTCGGTGTACTGCTGCAGCACGGTCCCGGCCGCGCCGGTCGAGCCCGGCACGTCCAGGCACTTGCCGCTGGCCTGCGAGGTGAAGCGGTAGACGCCGCCCGAGGTGATCGCCGCGATGCGCGGATACACGTCGACGAAGGTCGTGCCGGTCAGCCCGGCGCTGTCAGTGACGGTGAGGTGCACGCGGTACCACTGCACGGGATCGGTCTCGCCGACCGCGGGGACGGTGAAGCTGCCGGTCGCGCCGGACAGCGGGCCGATGAAGGGGTGGGTGTGGACCTCGTGGTGGAAGACGATGGTCCAGCTCAGCGCGCTGGCCGGCAGCGCGCCGTCCACCGCGTCCTGGCCCGTGCCGGCATAGGCGATGGTCGCGCCGTCGCTGAACAGGGAGAAATTCCTGGGCGCGGTGATGGTCGCCACCGGTGCGGTGCGGTCGCGCACCGTCAGCACCGCCTCGCTGCTGGTCACGCTGCCCGCGGCGTTGCGCACCACCGCGCGGAAGCGCGCGCCATTGTCGGCAAGGAAGGCGGTGAACGCATAGGTCGCCCCGGTCGCCCCGGCGATGTCGACCCCGCCACGCTGCCATTGGAAGGTGAGCGGCGCGGCGCCCGAGGCTCCGACGGTGAACGATACGTGGCCACCGACGCCGGTGGTGGTCGGTTGCGGCTGCGCCGAGATGCTCGGCGCCTGGCTGCCCGTGAAAGTGATGCGCACCAGGCTGCCGCTCGCCGATGAAGTGTTGTCCGCGCTCGAGCCGCGCGCCAAGTACCACAGCGCGCCATCCGGCGCCACACGCAGGTCGACCGGGTTGGCGATGCCGCGCGCGAAGACCGTGGCTGCGCCCTGGTCGGTCGCGTCGCCGGGCAGCGCCTGCGGATCGATGAAGCGGATCCAACCGTTGGAGTAGTCGCTGAAGAAGTACTTGCCGACGTAGCCCGCGGGGAACATCGCGGTGGCGGGATTGTAGAACGTCCCACCGGTGATCGCCGAGCCACGGGTGTCACCGCTGCCGTGCGCGTAGGTGAAGACCGGGTCGCGGAAGCGGCCGTCGTGCAGCACGCCGTCGGTGGCGCCGCCGGTAAAGCCGTAATTCGCCCCGGCCACGCCCAGGTCGATCTCCTCCCAGCTGTTTTCACCGACATCGTTGATGAAGTACCGGCCCGTGCCCGGCTGGAAGGCGGCCGTGAAGGGGTTGCGCAGGCCCAAGGCCCAGATCGCCTGGTTGCGACCGCTGGTGCTGCCGACGAACGGATTGTCGCTCGGGATGGTCCCATCGCTGTTGATGCGCAGGACCTTGCCCAGGACGTTGCCCAGGCTCTGGTCGTTGGCGGCGTTGGCGTTGTTGCCGGTCGCGACGTAGAGCTTGCCGTCGGGCCCGAAGTGGATCGCGCCGCCGTTGTGGTTGCCCGCGCTCGACAGGTTGTCGCACTCGAAGATCACCGTCTCGGCGCCAGCCACGTCGCCGCTGAGGGTGAAGCGACTGACGCGGTTGTGCGTCGCCGGGGTGCGCGAGGTGTAGTAGACGTAGATGCGGTGGTTGCTGGCGAAGGCGGGATCGCAGGTGACGCCATCCAGGCCGCGCTCGTTGAAGTTGTCCACCTGACCGCTGATGTCGAAGGCCGGAGTGGCGAGCAGCGTGTTGCTCTTCACCACGCGCAGCCGTCCGACCTTCTCGCAGATCAGCACGCGCCCGTCGGGCAGCACTTCCATGGCGGTCGGGTCCAGGCCGCTGGCGACTTGGACCTCAGCGAAGCCGCTCGGCAGGGTCGCCGCCGGGGCCATGGGGGTGGCGATCAGGGTGAGCAGGGTGAGCGCGCCGGCCGACAGCGCGGCCAGCCAGCCGCGGCACGGCCGCGGCGTGGGATCGATGATGCGACGCATGTGGTGTTCCTGCTGGGTGGAGCGGAAGGGCGGCAGCGGGTGCCGCATTCCTATGGACCACGGACGTGGCGCATGTCGGTCTTTCATGTCGATACCGATCTGGCGACTATGCACTGCATTTGGCAGGGCCATTCGGGAGCTGGCGCACGCGCGTGAGATGCCCCGGGTGGACGCGCATGAACTCAACATCCGCTGTTCGCGCTCCTGAATGCCCCGCGGCGCCCGGCGGCGCGACGTCAGGCTCGCCGGCGGTGCGTTGAAGCCGGCGCAGCTCTGGACGCATGCGCCGCGGCGTCGAGCGGCCTTGGCGACCATCCAGGTTTGAAAAAACGTTTTTTCAAACAACGCAAGCGGACAATCGCAGTACAGACTTTCGTGGAAGCGCTTTCAAAGCTCCCCTGATCGACCACATTACCCTGAGATCGCCATGGCCCTCGCCCGCCCCGCCAGCATCCGCCGTCTGGCCCTGCTCGCCCCCGCCCTGCTCTGCGGCGCCCTGCTCGGCGCCCAGGACCAGCCCGCCCCGGGCGCCCTGCCGGTGCTGCTGATCGGCGGGCAGAACAACCACGACTGGAAACTGACCAACGCTTTCCTGATGGAGCTCTTCCACGCCACGCCGGGCCTCGCCGCGGTCGAGGACGACACGCCGCCCGCCGACGCTCCGCCCGCGGCCTGGGACGCCTGGCATCCGCAGTTCGCCAAGTACCGCTGCGTGGTCCTCGACTACAACGGCCAGATGTGGCCAGACGCGGTGAAGAAGGACTTCGAGGCCTACATCGCCGGCGGCGGCGGCGCGCTGGTGCTGCACGCCGCCAACAACAGCTTCACCGGCTGGACCGAGTACGAGAAGATGGTCGGCCTGCTGTGGCGCGACCAGAAGTACGGCGCCAGCCTCTACGTCGACGCGCAGGGCACGGTGGTGCGCGAGGAGGCCGGCCAGGGCCGCGGCATGGGCCATGGCGCGCAGTACGACTGGCAGCTGACCATCCGCGACGCCGCCCACCCCATCACCGCGGGCATGCCCGACCACTGGCTGCACATCAAGGACGAGCTCTACCACGGCCAGCGTGGTCCTGCGCAGGACGTGCACATCCTGATGACGGCGCACTCCGATCCCGGCAAGGGCGGCACCGGCAAGGACGAACCGATCGTGTGGTGGGTGCCCTACGGCAAGGGCAAGGTGGTGACCGATGTGATGGGCCACGTCGGCGAGACCGCGACGCTGTCCTGCGTCGGTTACCAGACCACCGTGCTGCGCTCGATCGCGTGGCTGGCCACCGGCGCCTGCGCCACGCCCATCCCCAAGGACTTCCCCACGCCCGAGCGCACCACCCAGCGTTACCCCGGCGGACCGGCCAGGTCGCTCGATCCCGAGATGACCGCCGCGGAGTCGCTCGCGCGCTTCAAGCTCCCGCCCGGCTACCACATCGAGCTGGTCGCCAGCGATCCCACCATCATCAACCCGGTGGCGTGCAGCTGGGACGGCGACGGCCGGCTGTACGTCGCCGAGATGCGCACCTACATGCTCGACGCCGACGCCAAGGGCGAGAACGAGCCGCGCTCGCGCGTCTCGCGCCTGGTCGACTCCAAGGGCACCGGCGTCTACGACCAGGCCACCGCCTTCGCCGACGGCCTGGTGCTGCCGCGCATGGTTCTCGCCCTCGGCAAGCGCGTGATCATCGCCGAGACCTACACCGGAAAATTCGTCTCGTATGGCGATAAGGACGGCGACGGCGTCGCCGACGACAAGATCGAGGTCTTCGACGGCGGCCGCAGCAACGGCAACCTCGAGCACCAGGACAGCGCCCTGCAGTGGAGCCTCGACAACCGCCTCTACACCGCGCTGGTGGGCAGCCGGCGTTTCCGCATCGCCGCCGACGGCCACTGGGACAGCGAACCGCTCTACGGCCGCGGCTCGCAGTGGGGCCTGGCGATCGACGACCTCGGCCGCACCTACAGCTCGGCCGCGGGCGGCGAGAACGGCGCCTTCGGCTTCCAGCAACTGCCCGCCTACGGCGCGCTCGAACTCGAGGGCGAGCAGGGCGAGGGCTTCACCGAGGTCTACCCGCGCCTGCAGACGGTCGACGTGCAGGGCGGTCTCGGCCGCGTCAACCCGCTGCGCGGCACGCTCAACCACCTCACCGGCTGCGCCGGGCAGTCGATCTTCCGTGGCGACCGCCTGCCCGCCGATCTCGCGGGCGACTACATCCTGCCCGAACCGGTCGGCCGCCTGGTGCGCCGCGCCAAGATCCAGGTGCAGGACGGCAAGCGCGTGCTGGTCAACGCCTACGACCACGACGAGTTCATCACCTCGACCGATCCCTCGTTCCGCCCGGTGTGGAGCGCGACCGGCCCCGACGGCTGCCTCTACATCTGCGACCTGCACCACGGCATCATCCAGGAGGGCGCCTGGACCAACCCGGGTTCCTATCTGCGCGGCATCATCGACCGCGACGGCCACGCGAAATACATCGGCCACGGCCGCATCTACCGCGTCGTCGCCGACGGCTTCAAGCCCGGTCCGCAGCCGCGGCTGCTGGAGCGCAAGGCCGCCGACCTGGTGCAGTTCCTGGGCCACCCCAACGGCTGGTGGCGCGACACCGCGCAGCAGCTGATCGTGCTGTCCGGCGACCAGAGCGTGGTGCCGGAGCTGCAGCGCCTCGTGCGCGCAGGCGCGGCGCCGCTCGGCCGCATGCACGCGCTGTGGGCGCTCGATGGGCTGGGCGCCAGCGATCACGACCTGCTCGTCGCCGCCTGCAAGGACGCGGACTGGCGCGTGCGCTGCGCCGCGGTGCGCATCGGCGAGGCGCTGCTCGCCAAGGGCGACGCGGCCTTCCTCGCCGCGCTCACGCCGCTCGCCGCCGACCCGGTCATCGACGTGGTGGTGCAGGTCGTCGACTCGCTGCGCTTCGTCACCGCCCCCGAGGGCAAGCTGCTGCTCGCGGCAATCGCCGCTAAGCACGTCGGCAACGAGATCGTCACCGCCTCGGCGCAGCAGAGCCTGCGCTACGACCCCGCGCACCCCACGCCGATCAACGTCAAGCTCGATGCCAAGAGCATGGCCCTGGCCAAGAAGGGTTACGAGCACTACACGCAGCTGTGCTTCGCGTGCCACGGCCTGGACGGCAAGGGCGTGACCAGCAATGACGGCCAGCGCATGGCCCCGCCGCTGTCCGGATCGGCGCGCGTGCAGGGCAGCGCCGACGCGGTGACGCGCATCGTCCTCGACGGGCTGACCGGCGAGATCGACGGCAAGACCTATGTCGGGCTGATGGTGCCGATGAAAGCCAACGACGACCAGTGGCTGGCCGAAGTGCTGACCTACGTGCGCAGCAGCTTCGGCAACAGCGCCCCGGCGATCACCGCCGAGGACGTCAAGCGCATCCGCGCCACCACCGCCAGCCGCACCCAGCCGTACACCCTGGTCGAACTCAAGGACTTCCTGCCGCTGTCGGCCGAGGTGCTGAAGGGCTGGACGTATTCGGCGTCGCTCAACTCCGGCGCCGCCGGCCAGGCCGCCGACGGCAACCGCGACACGCGCTGGGACACCGGCGCCGGCCAGGCTGCCGGGCAGTGGTTCCAGATCGACATGGCCAAGCCCCACGCGCTCTACCGCCTGGTCCTGGACGCCGAGCCCTCGACCAACGACTACCCGCGCGGCTGGGAGGTGCGCCTGAGCGACGACGGCACCACCTGGTCCGAGCCCGTCGCCACGGGCGAAGGCAAGGCCGCAGTCACCGACATCGCCCTGCCGGGCAAGGCCGCGCGCTACCTGCGCGTCGTCCAGACCGCTTCCGGAAAGACCGGGTTGTACTGGTCGATCCATGAGTTGAAGGCGTATGCGAAGGAGCAGGGGAAGTAGCGACGCTCAGAAATTCCCGCCCCCGCCCCCCGCATTGACCATCTCCGGCGTCGGCGAGGGCAGCTCCCCCGGTGCGTCGCGGCGCGGCAGTTTGCCGCTGTCGTCGTTCTGCGGGCCAAGGTAGGTCAGCGTGCGGGCATGTCCGGCGGCGTCGGCGAAGGTCCACTCGCCGATGCGCGCGCCGCGCGCGTAGGCGCCGTTCGCGATCTGGTGGCCCTGGTCGTCCCAGAAGGTCCACGTCCCGCAGCGCAGGTTGTCGCCGGCGCTGCGCTCCAGGTACCAGCCCTCGGCGAGGGTCCGCCCGTTGGCATGGTACTCGTGCCACGGCCCGAGCCGGCAGCCCTCGTTGTAGTGGCCCTCGTCGCGCAGGCTGCCGTCCTCGCGCCAGCGCTTCCACAGGCCGAACTGCAGGCCGCCGCGGTGCAGGCCCTCGGCCATCGGCTTGCCGTTCTGGAAGAAGTAGCGCCAGCGCCCGGCATAATTGCCGTCGCTGGCGAGCGGTCCCTGCGCCTTGGTCGAGCCATCCGGCCAGGTCAGGGTGCAGGGCGCCGCCGGCAGCTCCTTTTCGGCTTCGAGGAAGGGCTTCCCGGCGGTGAACAGCGCGAGTCGCGCCTGGAACTCGTCGCGGCTGTTGCCGGTGCCGCCGCCGCGCTCGAAGCGCTCGATGGCCTGGGCCTGCAGCTTCACCGCCTCGGCATAGTCACCGGCCTGCGCATAGGCGGTCGCGACGGTGTCGACCATGTGCGGCGGCAAGGTGCCGGTGCCGCGCAGCTCCTTGGAGAAGGCCAGCGCGGTCGCCGCGTCGAGGTAGGCGGGCGCAGTCGCCACCACCCAGGCGTAGTTGTTGACGCGGGTCAGGAATTCGCTGCGGTCGGCGCTGGCGAGGCCTTCGACGGCGCGCGCCCCGGTCAGCGTCGCGGCCAGCACCAGCAGGCAGGCGGCGCGCATCATCGCGCCTCCCGCTCC
>JACDGQ010000738.1 GCA_013821615.1 Planctomycetota bacterium | reverse complement strand
CGATGAGGCCGGCGAGGTGGCCGGGCAGTTCGCCGCCGGCGAGCGCCGCCTTGACCGCGCCGCAGCGTTCGTGGCCGAGCACCATCACCAGGTTGACGTTGAGATGCTCGACCGCGTACTCGATGCTCGCCTGGACGTCGTCGTCGGCGACGTTGCCGGCGACGCGCAGCACGAAGATGTCGCCCAGACCCTGGTCGAAGACCACCTCGGGCCCGACCCGCGAGTCCGCACAGGTGACGATGATGGCGATGGGCTTCTGCACATTCGTCACTTCGGCGCGGCGGGCCGCGTCCTGGTGCGGGTGGGTGGCCTTGCCGGCGACGTAGCGGGCGTTGCCCTCCATCAGGCGCTGCAGGGCCTGGGCGTTGGACGGCGCGATGGGCTCGCGGCTCGCGGCGGGCTCGTGGCGCTCGCCCGCGGGCGCCTCGCCGGCGGTGCTGGCGATGGCCGCGGTCTCCTCGGTCCAGCCCGCGGGCGTGATCGACAGCAGGGCGCAGACGAGGGGCAGGATGACGTGGCGCATGGCGGGTTTCCAGGAGGAGGTGGTGGTGGCGGTCAGGTGGCCGAAGCCAGGACCTTGCCGATGTCGAGCAGGATGCGGATGTGGCCCTGGCTCTTGCCGAGGGCCGCGACGAAGCTGGCGTCGACGTCGAGGCCGTAGGCGGGCGGCGGCTCGGTGTCGGCGGGATTGAACGAGGCGACCTCGCTGACGCGGTCCACGGCCAGGCCGATCAGGCCCTGCGGGCCGCCCTCGACGACGATGATGACGTTGTGCGGGTGCGCCTCGGTCTCGGCCATGGCGAAGCGCCGGCGCATGCTGATCACCGGGATGACCTTGCCGCGCAGGTTGATCACGCCGATCATCGTCGGCGGGCTGCCGGGCACGCTGGTGATGGGCAGCACGCCGATGATCTCGCGCACCTTGAGGATCTCGATGCCGTACTCCTCGCCACCGAGGGCGAAGGTCAGGTAGGTGCCGCCCAGCCCGCTGGCGGCGGTGGTGGTGGCGGAGGCGGTTGCGGTGGCGTTCATCGTCATGTTCCTGGCGCGGGGCGTGCGGAGGGTCAGTTGAGGATGCGGGCGGGATCGAGGATCAGGCCGACGCGGCCGTCGCCCAGGATCGCCGTCCCGGCCACGCCGTGGTGGTGTTCCAGGCCGTGCGCGAGCGGCTTGATCACCACCTGTTGCAGGCCGAGGATCTCGTCGACCTGCAGCGCGTAGCGGCCGCGCTGGTGCTCGATGACCATGATCACGGCCGCGGCGGGATCGTTCTCGGCGGCGGCGATCGCGAAGCGCTCGCCGAGCAGCGCGACCGGCAGCAGCTGGTTGCGGCTCTCGATGACCCGGCCGCGGCCGAGCACCTCGTGGACCTGCCCCGGCGCCGGGCGCACCGCCTCGATCAGCGCGGTCATCGGCATCAGGAAGCGCTGGTCGCCGACGCGCAGCAGCATGGCGTCGAGGATCGCGGTGGTCATCGGCAGGTGGATGGTGAAGGTGCTGCCCTGGCCGAGCACGCTGGTGATCTCGACGGTGCCCTTCATCTGCTCGACGTTGCGCTTGACCACGTCCATGCCCACGCCGCGGCCGCTGATGCCGGTGACCTGCTCGGCGGTCGAGAAGCCGGCGAGGAAGATCAGCTGGAAGGCCTCCTGCTCGCTGAGCTTCTGGTCCGCGCCGATCAGGCCCTTCTCGACCGCCTTGCGGCGCAGCTTCTCGGGGTCCATGCCGCGGCCGTCGTCGGCGAGGCGGATCAGCACCTCGTCGCCGCTCTGCTCGGCGCTGAGCGTGATGCGGCCCTGCGCGGGCTTGCCGGACGCCGCGCGCGCCTCCGGCGGCTCGATGCCGTGGTCGGCGGCGTTGCGCACCATGTGCAGCAGCGGATCGCCGAGGGTCTCGGCCAGGGTGCGGTCGATCTCGGTGTCGTCGCCGACGATGTCCAGGGTGATGGGCTTGCCGAGCTTGCGCGCGGTGTCGTGTACCGCCCGCGCCATCTTCTGGAAGGTGCCCTTGAGCGGCACCATGCGCAGTCCGAGCGAGAGGTTCTGCAGGTCGCGCACGATGCGCGTCTGGCGGCCGACCGCCTGCTGCAGGAAGCCCGAGCGCGCGACCTCGTCGCTCTGGCTGACCATGGCCTGGGTGATGAGCAGTTCACCGACCAGGTTCACCAGTTCCTCCAGGCGCGCGATGCTGACGCGCGTGAAGGTCTCGGCGCCGGCGCGCTCGGCGGTGGCGGACTCGCGCTGCTTGACCAGCACCTCCTCGGCCTTGGCTGGGGTGATGCGGCCGGCGCGCACCAGGCGCGTGGTCAGCTCCTCGCCGGTGGCGCCGTCCTTGCC
>JACDGQ010000737.1 GCA_013821615.1 Planctomycetota bacterium | reverse complement strand
CGGCCTGCATCCCGACGAACTGGTGGAGCGCCTCTATGGCGACCTGCCCGACGCCGCGGTGCTTGAAGAGGCGCCGGCGCTGAGCGCGCGGCAGCTCATCGACCGCTACAACCTCGCGCTCTGCCAGGGGCTGCTGCTGCAGGCGCGCGAGCTGCGCGTCACCATCGATGACGCCGACACCGGCCTGCGCCGGCGCATCCTCAAGGCTCTGCGCTTCCGCCGCCTGCTCGCCACGGTGCGCTGCGACAATGCCGCGGTGCTGGAGCTGGTGGTGTCAGGGCCCGGCAACCTGCTCGACCAGGCCACCCGCTACGGCCTGCAGCTGGCGCTGTTCCTGCCCGCGGTGGCCTGCGCACGGCGCTGGGCGGTGCGCGCCGAACTGCCCCCGCCGCGGCACGAGGGTCCCGGGCGCGGAACCGTCCTGCTCGAACTCGACCAGGACGCCGGCCTGGTCGGCGACAGCCATTTCCTCGGCCACCTGCCGGACGAACTGCGCGGCATCGCCGATCAGCTCGCCGCCAAGCTGCCGGGATGGAGCGTCGAGGACGGCCAGCTGCTGCCGTTGCCCTCGGGCGAATTGGTGGTGCCCGACCTGCAGGTGGCGGTGGACGGCGCGCTCTTCCCGGTCGAGCTCTTCCACCGCTGGCATGGCAGCGCGCTCGGCCGGCGTCTGGCCCTGCTCGAGCAGGGCGTGGCGCCGCGCCTGGTCGTCGGCGTCGACCGCGCCCTGGCCAAGACCGCGGCCATCGCGCCCCTGCTGGAGTCCCCGGCCTTCAAGCGGCACGGCTTCCTGTTCAGCGACCTGCCCACCGCGCGGGCATTGAAAGAGGCGGTCGAGCGCCTGCTCTGACTGATTGGGGCAAATGGGGATTTTTACCGCCAAGACGCCAAGATGCCAAGATTCGCTAGAAAGATGGTTGGATTTGCGGTCGGCGGAACCGAGCGCGCCAATGCCATGCAGCCGATCCCGGCCCAGGGCCATCCTTGGCGGCTTGGCGACTTGGCGGGAAAGGTCCTCCGGTTTCGCCCAGTGCGCAGAAATCGCTGGCGCCCGCGCCCACCGACCCACGATCCGCACCCCTATGCTGAAGCACAATTCCTACTTCGACGGCCAGGTCCAGAGCATCGGCTTCGAGCGCCATGGCCGCCGTCAGACCGCCGGCGTGATCGCGCCCGGCGAGTTCCATTTCGGCACCGACGCCCCCGAGCGCATGACCGTGATCAGCGGCGAGCTGCAGGCGAAGTTCGCCGGTTCGACGCAGTGGCTGACCTACCCGGCCGGCACCAGCTTCGAGATCGCCGGCAAGAGCGGCTTCGACGTCAAGGCGCTGACGCCGGCGGCGTATCTCTGCGAATTCATCTAGAGGAGACAGTCCGGAGGTCCGGAAGTCCGGAGGTCCGGAAGTCTCGTGGGATGAGGTCGGACCGCCTTGACCAGGCCGCGGCAGGGATGCCGAAACACCTACCACCGGATCCATCGTGACCAGCCGCCCGTCGCGCTCCGCACCCATCCATGGCGTGCTCTACGACCATGACGGGACGCTGGTCAACTCGCTGCCGGTGGTGGTGGCGGCAACCAATCGCGCGCTGCGCGAGCACGGCCACGCCGAGGACGCCGGCGCGGCGATCATCGCCGCCATGGTCCTGCCCACGGCGCCGCGCATGGGCCACCACAGCGGCGTGACCGACAGCGCACGCCAGTGGCAGCTCGCCCACGCCTTCTACCGCATCGCCCGCGAACTCGCCGGCCTGGCCACGCTCTATCCCGGCGTTCCGGAGCTGCTCGCCGCCGCTGCGGTCCGGGGACTGCCGCAGGGCGTGGTCAGCAACAACGATGGCGGCTTCGTGCGCGCGGTGCTGACCGGCTTCGGCCTCGACCACCACTTCGCCGCCCTGATCGGCGAGCAGGACATGCCGGCGCCCAAGCCCGATCCGGCCGGCCTGCTGCTCGCCGCCGGGCTCATGGCGCGTCCGCCAGGCGACTGCATCTTCGTCGGCGACAGCGGCAGCGACGCCGCGGCCGCGCACGCTGCCGGCATGCGCTCGGTGGGCGTCACCTGGGGCATCCACACGCCGGAGCAGGTGCGCGCGATGGGCTTCGACTGGGTGGTGGAGCGGCCGGGGGAGATCGCGGAGCTGCTGTGAGGGTCCGGAAGTCCGGAAGTCTCGCGAGTACGTGGGCGCAACGGTTCTGCACCGTGATTCAACGTATTGAACCCCAGTCCGAAAAACTTCCGGACTTCCGGACTTCCGGACTTCCGGACTTCCGGACTTCCGGACTTCCGGACTTCCGGACTTCCGGACTTCCGGACTTCCGGACTTCCGGACTTCCGGACTT
>JACDGQ010000061.1:2926-11294 GCA_013821615.1 Planctomycetota bacterium | reverse complement strand
GGCGTGGGCTGGGCGATGCTGGCGAGTGGCTGCGGCGGCGCGGCGAGCGCGGCGCCGCTAGCGCGCGCTGGAGTCACCGAGGGCGTGCCGGTGGAGTCGCTGGCCACCGTTACCGCCTGCGTGGTGCGACCGGAGCAGACCGAGGGCCCATTCTTCATCGATGAACGCCTGGAACGCTCCGACATCCGCGCCGATCCCGTGGATGGTGCACTCAGTCCGGGCCTGCCGCTCACCCTCACCCTGCTGCTGGCACGGGTCAGCGCCGCGCAGTGCCTGCCGCTCGCCGGTGCGCTGGTCGACATTTGGCACTGCGACGCCCTGGGGCGATACTCCGACGTTGACGATCCCCACGCCGCGACCATCGGTCACCGCTTCCTGCGCGGCTTCCAGACCAGCGACGCGCGCGGAACGGTGCGCTTCACCACCATCTTTCCTGGCTGGTACCGTGGCCGCACTGTGCACATCCACATCAAAGTACGTACTGGGCTCGGCACGCCCGCGCGTCGCGAGTTCACTTCGCAACTGTACTTCGCGGACGCGCTCACCGACCACGTCCATGGGCAGGCCCCCTATGCGGCGGTGGGACGCCGTCGCATGCGCAACGGCGACGACGGCATCTTCCGCGACGGAGGCGAACAGCTGGTGTTGGCACCGACAACGACGCCGACGGGCCTGGAGGCGACGTTCGGCATCGGCATGGTCGGCATCTGAGCTTGGGCGTGGCCGATCGGCGTCCGTGACACTTGGTTCAGTCCACTCGGCGCCTGATGCGGAGGATCGGGGGTCAGTTCACGCGGCCGCGCCACCAGAAGGGCGAGCGCGTGAAGGCGAGCGACAGGACGAACTCGATGATGGCCGGCAGGAAGACGATGCCCCAGCTCCAGTCGATGTGACCGGTGAGCTTGAGGACCATGAAGATGATGGAGAGGAGCAGGCCGATGGTCATGGGGAATTCCTGTGAGGGTACGCTGGTGCCTGAGTGCATCGCGTGCCATGGCCTAAGTCCCTGCAGGACGTAAATCGGGCGCTCAGTTCACCTGCAGAATGCAGGGCACCGCGGGCCTTCGCCCCGCATTCCGGTCGATGAGCGGACCGGGGCGGCGCGTGTCCCCGCTGGTCGCAGTGCCCGCGGCATTACTGTGCGGTGGGTCCACCGCCGCTGCGCCATCCGGGTGGGGGTGAGCAAAAAAAACGGCCGGCGCGGGCGTTCACATCGCCAACACCGGCCTGACGCACCCCCGATAGAGGGCAGGAGTACGCTGCGCGGAGCATCGCTACGAGCGCAGGGACCGCAATGCTTTGGTCCGTGCGCGGCCCGACGGCCCCCCGGAGGAGCCGCGATAGCGCTCGCGCAGATGGCCGATGGCAACGAAAAACCCCGGATTTCTCCGGGGTTTTTCGCTTATTCCGAGACTCTTGCGACTCAGCAGTCGTAGTAGAGGTAGAACTCGTACGGATTCGGACGCAGCTTGAGCGGCTCGACCTCGTTCTCGCGCTTCACCGCGACGTAGGCCTCGATCATGTCCTCGGTGAAGACGTCGCCGGCGGTCAGCCAGGCCTTGTCGGCTTCCATGGTGTCGAGGGCCTCCTCGAGGCTCTTGCAGGTGCCGGGGATCTGGGCCAGTTCCTCGGGCGGCAGGTCATAGATGTTCTTGTCCATCGGCTTGCCCGGATCGATCTGGTTCTTGATGCCGTCGATGGCGGCCATGAGGATCGCCGCGGTGACCAGGTAGGGGCTGCCCGAGGCGTCGGGGCAGCGGAATTCGAAGCGGCGGGCGTTGTCGCCCTGGACGTGCGGGATGCGGATCGAGGCCGAACGGTTGTTCGCCGAGTAGGCGAGATTCACCGGGGCTTCGTAGCCCGGCACCAGGCGGCGGTAGCTGTTCGCCGACGGGTTGGTGAAGGCCTGGATCGACTTGCCGTGCTTGAGGATGCCGCCGATCGCCCAGATGGCGTTCTGCGAGAGCTTCGAATAGACGTTGCCGGCGAAGGTGTTCTTCTTGTCCTTCCAGATCGACATGTGGTTGTGCATGCCGCTGCCGTTGTCGAAGAACATCGGCTTGGGCATGAACGTCGCCGTCTTGCCGTGCTGGAAGGCGGTGTTCTTGACCGCGTACTTGTAGAGGTGGACCAGGTCGCCCGCGGTGACCGCGGTGCCGTACTTGATGCCGATCTCGCACTGGCCGGGGCTCGCCACCTCGTGGTGGTGGAGATCCACTTCCATGCCCATGGTCTGCATGTTGGTGGTGATCTCGCTGCGCAGGTCGAACAGCGTGTCGGCGGGCGACGCGGGGAAGTAGCCCTGCTTGTGGCGGATCTTGTGGCCCTGGTTGATGCCGTCGTCGACGCCCATGTTCCACGGCGCCTCGTTGGAGTCGAGGTAGTAGAAGGCGGCGTTGGGCTTGGAGTCGTAGCGGATCGAGTCGAAGATGAAGAACTCGGGCTCGGGGCCGAAGTAGGCCATGTCGCCGATGCCGCTGCTGTTCAGGTAGGCGAGCGCCTTGTGGGCGATCGAGCGCGGGTCGCGCGTGTAGCGCTGGCCGGAGCGCGGATCGTAGACGTCGCCGAAGAAGGTGACGGTGGGCTGCTCGCGGAACGGATCGATGAAACACGTGGCCGGGTCCGGCTTGATGAGCATGTCCGACTTCTCGATGCCCTGCCAGCCGCGGATCGACGAGCCGTCGAAGGGCAGGCCGTCGGTGAACAGCGAGGCCTCGAGGCGGCGCGCGGTGATGGTGAAGTGCTGCAAGGTGCCGAACATGTCGCCGAAGACGATGTCGACGTACTTGGCGCCGTGGTCCTTGGCGAGTTGCAGGGCTTTTTCAACGCTCATGGAGTGCTCCTAGGCAGGATTTGGTCGGGGCAGCGGGAACGCTGCGCGGGGTTGGGTCAGGGCGGGAGAGGCTAGCTGCGGCCCAGTCCTGGGCAAGACGCCGCGTGGCCGGTTGTGGTGTGTGAGAGACTGCGGAAAAATCGAGCTTTGACAGGCGAATGCCCGCTCGTGCCAGAAGCGCGCCGGCGGCGTCGACAACGCACGATGGGACCGCGTGCGAACAGCGGCACGGCGGCCGGGCAACGTGGTCCGGAGACGAAAGCGGCCCCAGGGCGGAGGACCCTGGGGCCGCGGATTCAGATGGCCTCGGGGCCGCGCTCGCCGGTACGGATGCGGATGCAGTCCTGCAGCGGCAGGATGAAGATCTTGCCGTCGCCGACCTTGCCTTCCTCGCCGGTGCGTCCGGCCTTGATGATGGCGTTGACCGTCGGCTCGACGAACTCGTCGTTCACGGCGATCTGCAGCTTGACCTTGCGCAGCAGGTTGACCGTGTATTCGTGGCCACGGTAGATCTCGGTGTGGCCCTTCTGGCGGCCGAAGCCCTGCACATCGCTGATGGTCAGGCGCACGACCTCGACCTCGTTCAGCGCTTCCTTGACGGCCTCCAGCTTGGACGGCTGGATGATGGCCTCGATCATTTTCATGGGGATTCCTTGGAGTGGGAGAGTGGGGTTGGGGAAACGAGCCTAGCAGCACCCCCGGACGGGGACAACCCGTCCGGGGGGCCGGGCCGGGTCAGCCGACGCCGACGTAGCCTTCCTCGCCATGCTGGCTGAGGTCGAGACCGACTTCCTCGTCCTCGGCCGAGACGCGCAGGCCGATGGTGTACTTGACGATGGCAGCGATGATGGTCGTGCCGATCGCCGAGATCACGATGGTGATGAGCACCGCCTTGATCTGGAGGAGGATCACCGGGTGGGTGCCCGCCACGATGGCATCGTAGAGGCCGGCATTGAGGGCCTTGACGCCGGGGTTGGCGTCGACGCAGAAGAACAGCCCGGTGGCGATGGCGCCCCAGATGCCGCCGATGGCGTGCACGCCGAAGGCGTCGAGGGTGTCATCGTAGCCGAGCGCCCTCTTCATGTAGGTCGCGGTGACCAGGCACAGGCCGCCGGCGACGAGGCCGATGATCAGGGCCGAGCACGGGGTGACGAAACCACAGGCCGGGGTGATGGCGACCAGGCCGGCGACCGCGCCCGAGATGCCACCGAGCACGGTGGGCTTGCCGCGCAGGATCCACTCGAGGAGCGGCCAGCTGAGCGAGGCCGCCGCGGTGGCGATCATGGTGTTGCACGAGGCGAGCACGGCGAGGGCGCCAGCCGAGAGCGCCGAGCCGCCGTTGAATCCGAACCAGCCGACCCACAGCATGGCCGCGCCGACGAAGCTCAGCACGAGCGAGTGCGGAGGCATCGCCGAATTCGGGTAGCCCTTGCGCTTGCCGATGAACAGCGCGACCACCAGTGCCGCGATTCCCGAGCTGATGTGCACCACGGTGCCGCCGGCGAAGTCGAAGGCACCGTGCATGTTGCCGTTGAAGCCCCAGTTGAAGAAGCCGTTCTTGCCCCACACCGCGTGCGCGATGGGAATGTAGACGAAGATCGCCCACAGGGTGGTGAAGGCCGCGAAGCCGGCGAATTTCATGCGTTCGGCGAAGGCGCCGCAGATCAGCGCGGGCGTGATGATGGCGAAGGTCAACTGGAAGAAGAAGAAGGTGCCGAAGCTGATGCTGGCGGCGTAGTCGCCGTTCGGGCCGGGGATCGAGCCGGGCGTGCGCACGCCCTTGTCATCCTTGGACTCGGGGGTCCAGACGACGTTCTTGAGCATGGCGTAGTCCATGCCGCCGAAGAATCCGGCCATGGCAGTGGGCTGATCGACCATGACGGCGACGCCCTTGTCGTCTTTGACCTCGACGCCCTTCTCATCGACCTTGGGCACCGAGGTGGTGGCGCCGGGGCCGAAGGTGCCGCTGAAGCCGAAGAGCACCCAGATCACGGTGACGATGCCGCAGTGGAAGAAGCTCTGGTACATGGTGCCGAGCACGTTCTTCCGGCGCACCAGGCCGCCGTAGAACAGGGCCAGACCGGGGATGGTCATCATCAGCACGATGACCGAGGACGTGAGCATCCAGGCGTTGTCGCCGGTGTTGAAGGCGACCTGGTTGACGGAGTCGGCGCCGGTCTTGGCCATGGCCTCGACGGCGGTGAGGCGTTCCTCGACCGTCTTGGGCTTCTCCGCAGCCGGGGCAGCGGGCGCGGCGGCGTCAGCGGGTGCCGCCTCGTGCGCTGCGGGCGCCGCAGGCGGGAGCGTGGCTGCAGGTGCAGCGGCTGGCGTGCTGGCGTTGGCTGGTTCTTCTGCCCAAAGCTGGGAGCCACCGGTCAGGAACAGGAGTCCTGCCAGCAGGGAGAGGAGGGGTCGCATCATGGAGATGATCCTTGGGGAATGAGGGTGGGCTCGTACCGCCCGCGTGTTGGCCCTCTTGGCAAACCGCGAACCGAAGGTGCGGTGCGACCCTGCGACACATGTCTTATCCCCTTAGCTAAATAACGGTTACGACGAACGTACGGGGTGAATGTCTGCATCATCCGCAACGTCTGAACTGCTGTATCAGTGAGCAGCTATACGCAAAGCCGCTCAAAAATAATCCAGGCACCCATTAACCGTGCATGCCGCAAGCGGAGTTTGCGAAGCTCTGATGTGGGTCGCGCGGGAAGGCTTCGTAATGCTCCGAAAACCCGCTCGTAGGGCTAGGCGCAGGCTAGAACCGCACCGCCGTTTCGGATCTCCGACCGTTCCAGGGCGGCAGTGGATCCGCGACCCTTGCCCATTCCCAAGCGCCGCCACGGGTCCGCCCTCGCCGCTCGTGCGCCCCCAGAAAGCAGCCCGTCCACCCATCCAGGCGCAGAGCGCGCCTCGGCCAACGGGCTTCCTAAACACCCGCTTTCCACCTGCATCCCAGGCGCAAAACCCCACCCGTGGAGGTGCCCCTAACCCCCTGTCCCGACCAGTCGTGGTCGCTCGCGCCCTACTGACACACGGGGGGTCCGGGCGCGGCGGCTGGAATTGTGGGGCCGAGGGCCCTTTCTACGTTGG
This sequence comes from Planctomycetota bacterium, assembly GCA_013821615.1. Classification (GTDB taxonomy): domain Bacteria; phylum Planctomycetota; class UBA11346; order UBA11346; family UBA11346; genus BOG-1363. The sequence goes on along the minus strand of JACDGQ010000061.1, from coordinate 5,371 downwards.
CTCGGCGCTGTCAGCACAAGGGAGCTCGTTCTATGGACTATAGCCAACGCACGCCAGCCTGGCTGGTCGGCCTGTTCGTGGTGTTCTCGCTCGCCGCCGCGGCGACCTTCGGCCTGTTCCTGTACCGCCATGCGCAGAAGGCCGGGCTGCACGAGCAGCACGAGCAGCTCAAGGCCGACATCAAGGTCCTGCGCGTGTACGCCGCCGAGCTCGAGGCCGCCAAGCAGCCCCTGGAGCAGCAGATCGGCGCGCGCGTCCAGCTCGCCCACGATCTCGAGGCCGACGACAAGCAGACCATCGACGACGTCGCGCGTCTGGTGGCCAGCAACCAGGTGTCCCTCAAGGGCATCACCGAGGACATCGACAAGGAGATCTCCACCGCAGCCGACAAGCTGAAGGAGATGAAGGAGCGCCGCGGCGAACTCGCCCAGGAGGAGACCCGCGCCCACGCCAACGAACGCGACTTCGACGACCGTCGCGCCCAGCTGCGCAAGAAGATCGAGGACCTCAAGCAGGAGGTCGAGGGCATCAAGAAGAAGGGCCGCAAGGAGAACAAGGACCTCGACGACCGCATCGTCCAGCTCGAGGACCGTGTGCGCGAGCTGATCCGCCAGCGCGAGATCGACTCCAAGGAGATCCACAGCAAGGGCGAGATCGTCCAGGCCAGCGCCAGCGAGGGCTTCGTGGTCATCAACCGCGGCCAGAAGCACAACCTGCGCAAGGGCACGCGCTTCACCGTCTTCAACCGGCGCGGCGGCAAGCTCATCGTCAAGGGCGCCATCGAGATCACCCGCGTCGAGGAGATGATCTCGGTCGGGCGCGTGCTCCAGGAGACCGACGCCAACGATCCGTTCATCCCCAACGACAGCCTGTTCAACCCGGTCTACGACCCCGAGAAGGTCAAGGGCTTCGCCATCCGCGGCGACTTCTCCCAGTTCAGCAAGGACGAGCTGCGCCGCTTCATCACCGAGTCGGGCGGCCGCTATGATGAGGCGCTGTCGGTGAACACCGACTACCTGGTCGCGGGCGAGCGTTCCGATGCGGCCCTGCAGCAGGCGATCAAGCTCGGCATCAGCATCCTCAGCGAGGAGCAGCTCATCCAGAGCCAGCTCTTCCACCTCGGCGACTTCTCGCGCAGCAAGCAGTAAGGAACTCCCATGGCCGGACGCATCCATCCCGCGCTCATCAGCATACTGGTGGTGCTGGTGCTCGTGACCCTGCTCTTCACCTTCCTCGTCATCCACGAGAGCGGGCAGATCACGGCCATCACCGAGGGCAACCCCGATGAGCCGAACGGCCAGAAGATCACGCTGAACGCGCTGATGACCGAGAGCACGGATCTGCGCAACAAGATCGCCGCCGCGCACTCCGCGCTGGCCTCGCGCCGCCGCGGACTGCAGCGCGCCGACCTGCACCTCAACGAGTACCGCTTCTACTACGGGTCGGACGGCAAGGTGCTCTCGGGCGTGGCCACCGCGCAGACCAAGGACATCGACGGCAAGCCGCTGATGGACAGCGTGTGGAAGCTCGGCCTGGCCACGGTCAGCGCGAGCAAGGACCGCATCGACGGTCTCAAGGCCGAGCACGACAGCGACGCGCGCCAGGCCTATCCCAAGCTCGACGAGGCGATCCAGCAGCGCCAGCAGCAGCTCCAGAAGGAGCTGCAGAAGATCCAGGAGCAGGAGGCCGCGTTCCAGGAGGACCAGAGCCGCCTGAACACCCAGATCGACGGCCTGGGCAAGGAGAAGGACTCGGCCGAGCGCAAGAACCGCGAGGACTTCAGCCGCCGCGCCACCAAGATCGGCCAGCTTGAGGACCGCATCCGCCAGCTGCTCGAGCTCGAGCTGCACTGGCTCAAGGACCTCGACTCGGTCGGCAACATCCTCGAGGTCAACCCCGGCTCGCCGTACGTGGTGATCAATCTCGGCACCTCCGACCGGGTCTTCCCGGGCCTGCTCCTGGAGGTCTTCAACCTCGAGCGCGGCCGCTACAAGGAGAAGGGCATGATCGAGGTCATCGAGGTCAAGGCCCAGATCGCCACCGCCCGCGTGCTGTCGGTGGTCGACAACCGCGCCTTCCCGCTGTCGAAAAACGACAACCTCGGCAATCCGGTGTTCAGCACCACCCGGCCCAAGGTCTTCGTGGTCACCGGCGAGTTCGACGATCCCAAGAAGAACAAGTCCCCCCACACCAAGGAGGACCTCGAGAACTTCATCCGCCAGACCGGCGGCGTGGTGCGCGACAAACTCAGCCCGGGAGTCGACATCCTGGTCGCCGGCGACCGCTCCGACAAGGAGCAGGACAACGCTCGCGAATTCCAGGTGCAGGCCATGACGTCAGACCAGCTGATGAAGTACGTGCGCCAGGACTACCATCCCAAGTGACCCGCGCCCGCGCGAGCGGGACGTCCCGATTCGACCAGACCCGCGGCGCACGCCGCGGGTC
>JACDGQ010000061.1:0-2916 GCA_013821615.1 Planctomycetota bacterium | reverse complement strand
GGTCTGGTCGTTTCTCATCGGGACCGACAACCGCCAGCCGACAACTGACAATCGATAGAACAGGAGGGCGCGGAGGCGCGGAGGAGAGATGGGGTGGAGGGGAAGAGCGTGCGCTCGCCTGCCCTCATGCCGTGCGCGCGATCCGCCTCGCATCAACGATGCGATCCCGAATCGGCACTCCTTCGCGCCGTCCTCCCCCCACCTCCGCGCCTCCGCGTCCTCCTGTTCTATCGGCTGTCGGTTGCCAGCCGGCGTCGGGCTGGCACGCGGCGCGGGGCCTTCCGCCTTGCGGTGCGGGCGTTACCCTGGGCTTCTGGAGCGTATGCGATGTGCGGAATCGCCGGGTATCTCGGTCCCAAGCCTGCGGATTCGGTGCTGATCGTCGCGCTCGAGCGCCTCAAGTACCGCGGCTACGACTCCGCTGGCCTGGCGGTGATGAGCGACGGCGAGATCCATCTGCGCCGGGCGGCCGGCAAGCTCAAGCAGCTCAGCGATCTCATCGAGGCTCAGCCGGTGGACGGCCACTGCGGCATCGCGCACACGCGCTGGGCCACCCACGGGGCGCCCACCGAGATCAACTGCCACCCGCACCTGGCCAGCGGCGGGCCGTACGACGGGCGCATCGCGGTGGTGCACAACGGCATCATCGAGAACCATGAGCAGCTGCGCCGCGAGCTCACCCAGGCCGGCGCGATCTTCCGCAGCGAGACCGATACCGAGGTCATCCCGCAGCTCATCGCCCACCATTACCGCGGTGACGCGCTGGCCGCGGTGCGCGCGGCGGTGGCGCGCCTGGAGGGCAGCTTCGCCTTCGCCGTGGTCTTCGCCGACCACCCACGGCGCATCGTCGCGGTGCGCCAGGGTTCGCCGCTGCTGGTCGGCAAAGGCCGCGCCTACGACGCCGGTGAACCGGCCGCCGAGGGCAGCACCGCGAGCTTCGCCAAGGCCGGGCGCACGTCGGTGCGCGAGATGCTGCTGGCCTCCGACGTGCCGGCGCTGCTGCCGCACGCCCACCAGGTGTGCTTCCTGGCCGATGGCCAGATCGCCGACCTCACCGACCAGGGTCTCGCGCTCAGCGATTTCGCCGGGCAGCCGGTAGAAGCCGAGTTCAAGGCCATCGAAGTCACTGCCGAGGCGGTGTCGAAGGGCAGCTTCGACAGCTTCATGGCCAAGGAGATCGCCGAGCAGCCGGCGGTGCTGGCGCGCCTGCTCGACAGCCGCCTGCGCGGCGGCGCGCTGGTCGAGCCCGACCTCGGCCTCGACCTCGCCTCGGTCAACCACGTGGTGTTCCTCGCCGCCGGCACCAGCTGGCACGCGGCGCTGCTCGGCAAGCGCTTCCTCGAGCAGCTCGCGCGCATCCACGTCGAGGTCGACATCTCCAGCGAGTACCGCTACCGCAATCCGGTGGCCTCGGGCAACACCCTGGTGGTGGCGATCAGCCAGTCCGGTGAGACCGCCGACACCCTGGCCGGCCTGCGCCTGGCGCGCGCCAAATTCATCCCGGTCGTCGGCCTGGTGAACACCGTCACCTCGACCATCGCGCGCGAGTCGAACGGCGTCATGCCGCTGCTCGCCGGCCCCGAGATCGGCGTGGCCAGCACCAAGGCCTACACCGCGCAGGTGCTGGCGCTCTACCTCTTCGCCCTGCAGGTGGCGCGCGCCAAGGGCCTGCTCGACGCCGCCGCCGAGGCCCAGGCCGTGGCCGCCGCGCGCGCGCTGCCCGAACTCGCGGCCACCACCCTGGCCAGCGCCGAGGAGCCCGTGGAAGAGGCCGCGGACATCTTCGCCGCCGCGCAGGCCACGGTCTTCCTCGGCCGCGGCGGCGAGCACCCGACCGCGCTGGAAGGCGCGCTCAAGCTCAAGGAGCTGGCCTACGTGCACGCCGTCGGCTACCCCGCCGGCGAATTCAAGCATGGCCCCATCGCCCTGGTGACCAGCCACTTGCCGGTGATCTGCCTGTGCCCGCGCGATGCGCTCTACGAGAAGATGCTTTCGAACCTGCAGGAGGTGCGCGCCCGCGCCGGCCGCGTCATCGCCGTCGGCCAGGGCGGTGACCGGGCCCTGCGCGACCTCAGCGACCACCTCTTTCCCGTGGCGCGCGCCGGCGAGGACCTCCTCCAGCCGCTGCTCAGCGTGCTGCCGCTGCAGCGCTACGCCTACCACGTCGCGCGGCGCCGGAACTGCGACGTCGATCAGCCGCGCAATCTGGCGAAGTCTGTCACCGTCGAGTGAACGTCGACGGCCGTCCGAGGTCCGGCGTCCGATGTCAGGTATGACCGACGCGTGCCGTACTTGTGAATCTGCTGTCTACCGTCGGCTGCCGACCCCGGACGTCAAACCTCGGGTTCCTCGTCATTCGTGGTGGAACCATTGCCCACTCGGGTCTCGTCGATCGAAAAAGGGAAAGACAGGATCGAACAAGAGAAACGGAGGAACGGAGGACAACCAAGAGATGGTGATGTCGTTTTCCCTGATTTCGCCTTTTCCACTGGATCCATGTCTTCCTCCGTTTCTCCGTTCCTCTTGTTCGATCAGGTTGCGCTTTCCCCGCGATGGAGGGAAAGTTGCCACCTCGGTCGACGAGCAACCAAACCTCCGAGATCGGACTTTGCCTAAGGCTGCGTCTTCGGCCCCGGCTCTCGCTGCGCCAACGTGATCACCGGCAGCCGATCGACCAGGAACGCCGCGGTCGCGCGCATGTCGGCGTCGAGGTTGCGCAATTCGCCGCTGAGCGGGATCTCGCTGGGCATATCCGGCAACGCGAAATCGTCGTCCGCGGCGTGCGCGGAGGCCTGGATCGCGACCACGGGCGCCGCCACTGTTGGCGGTGTGCCGCGCGCGATCGCCATGGCGCCGATCGCGATGAGCAGGCCGGCCGCAGCGGCCAGCCAGGGCCACGCCGGCATGGTCAGGGGG
>JACDGQ010000736.1 GCA_013821615.1 Planctomycetota bacterium | reverse complement strand
CCGCTGCACCTCGCGCGCGCCCACGGCCGCCTGCTCGTCGAGGCCGATGGCCTGGCCGGCCTGATCACCTGGCTCGGCCTCTTTCCGAGCGCCTACCAGCCAGCGGCCGGCGCCTGGTCCTGGCCGTTCGCGACCCTCGCCGCCTGCGGCTGGGCGGTCCTCGCCGCGGCCGGGCATTGGCGCCACGTCGGACTGCACGGCGCCACCGTCCTGCCAGCCGCGCCCTCGGGCTGGCTCTCCTTCGCCCTGGACGAGTCCACCGCGGCCCCTTTCGCGCACCTGCCCGGACTCGACCTCGAGACCACCACCGGCCCCACCGCACCGGCCTGCGCGATGAGCATCCTCGCGCCATGGTCCGGACCGGAGTGATTCCCGAGGAGACGAAAATACCATGGAGAACCGCAGGAACGGAGGCGGGCCGGCCGCGCCTCACGGCGAGATCGCCATTCCAGCCGTCTCCCTTCCGTCCTCCGGTCCTCCATGGTGATCCCTGCCGCGGAACCCCAGGACAGTGATGGTCGACTACTTCACGCTAGCCGCGGCTGCTGCGGCGATACGCAGCATCTTGAAAGCGATGTGCCGCGCGAAGGCCGGTGGATGCAGGTGCAGGTCGCCGCCGGGATGGTCGATGTGCTGGCTGCTGAGCAGCCCGCCGCGACCCGCGTCCCACCATTCGACGGTGATGCTGCCCGGCGAGATCGCGCCGCCCACCACCACCTCGGCGGCGGGATGATTCGCCTCGCCCAGGCCGTTGCCGCCCCAGGCCGAGTCGAGCACGTAGCCGAGCAGGCGGCCCGGCCGCACCCAGCCGCGCGCCCACAGCGCACCGCCAGGGCTGGTCGCGGCGAGGGCGATGCTGCGTCCGTCGCCGCGTGGATCCTCGCCCCTGATGAACGAGCTGACCGCGCGGTACGGCGCGAACGCGTCGCGCTGGTCGAGCCACTCGAACCACCAGATCATCGGGCTGCCCGCCTGGCCACTGACCAGGCCCGCCCACGGTGCGCTGGCGTGTTCGGCGACGAGCTGCTCCGCGGGGCAGGCGTCCCAGTTGCCGCCGAATTCGGTGGTCAGCACCGGCCGGCCGTACTGGCCGAGGCCGCGGTAGGGGTCGAGCACGCTGGCCTGGATGAGATCGGCGAGCAGGCGGTCCTCACCGTGGTAGGCGTCGATGCACAGGTAGTCGAGTCCCGCCTGCGCCAGGATCACGCGGTCGGGCACGTGGTAGTCGCCGCTCCAATGCGTGGTCACGCCGTGGTGGTAGGTGTCGAGCTCGTGCCAGCGGCTTACCGCCTGCGCGTGCCAGTCGCGCAGCGCGCCCGGCCGGCCGGCGGTGAGGTTGACCTCTGACCACAGTTTCCAGCCGAGGATCGCCGGATGGTCGGCGTAGCGCGCCACCACGTAGCGGCGCAGGCGCTCCTGCGCGGCGAGCGCGGCGGGATCGGTGAACACCTGCCAGGGCTCGACGAGCGGTCCGCCCTGAGTGCGGTTGACGGGATTGTCAGGCCATTCCGGATCGTTGTTCACCGTCGCCTGGCCGTGGTTGTTGATCACCAGGTTGACGCGGATGCCGAGTTCCGAGCAGCGGTCGAGGATGCGGTCGAGGCGCGCGGCGTTGCCCTGGTTGTAGCGGCCCAGTCCGTAGAAGCCCTGCCAGTCGGCGCGCCATTCCAGAGCCAGGTTCCACGAACTCATCCAGATCTCGACCGCGTTGACGCCGTTCGCGGCCAGGCGCGTCAGGTAGGCGTCGTAGGCGGCGGTGCCGCGATCAGGCGTCAGGCGTGTGTGCAGACGTTCGCGGCCGCGCGTGTCGTTGACCGAGCGCAGGTTGGGACCGAGCGCCCACCACCACGCGCCGTCGACCGACCAGAAGCGCGGGTCCTTGGCGTCGCTGCGCACGTAGCCGTCCCACGGCGGCCCGCCGACGACCAGCGGCGGTAGCGCGCTGCGCTGCTCCTTCCCGCCCGCCCACTGCGCGACCAGCACCAGCCGGTGCGTACCGGGCTGGCGCGGGCGGAAGCGCACGCGGAACTCGCCCGCTCCCGCGATCGCCGCCAGCTCGCGATCACCCCGATCGCTGAGGCGCACCGGCTCGTACCAGAAGCCCGGCACGCGCGCCTCCTTGCCGTCCGGCGTGGTCACCAGCAGGTCGACGTGGAACTGCGCGGGATCGTCGGGGTTCGCAGGGAACGGCGCGGGGCGCAGGCCCAGTGACCAGCGCACGCCGGTGGTCGCCGCGCAGCCGCTTTCGCCATGGCCGTCGAGGTGCAGGTCGAAGATGCGCCCGGGTGGCGACGTGACCGGCGCGGCGCTCGCCGTCGTCGGTGCGGCGGACGCCGGCGTGG
>JACDGQ010000735.1 GCA_013821615.1 Planctomycetota bacterium | reverse complement strand
GTGTATTTGCTCACCCCTTTGACGTTCAGTCGAGGGATGGACGATTGACGGATGGCGGTATGCGCTTGAACTGGGCGGCGAGCATGGTATTGGCGGTTTCGACGACGAAGGCGTCCGGGTCGAACTCTTCGCCGATCCACTCGAGCTGCTCGGCGCGTTCGGGGTGCTTGGGATCGGCGAGAACAGCCATGAGATGCTGGTAGCCCCACGAGCCGCCGCAGTCCTCGGGCGGGCAGTTGCGCTTTCCAGCGACGCAGGCCGGATAGGAAGTCCCGTTGACCGCCGGCTGGGTTTTTTCGATGGCGACCGCGTGTTCCCAGGCGTCGCCGAAGTCGTAGGTGTAGCCGAAGCGCGCAATGCCGGATTTCAGCAGGCCGTTCAGGGTCAAGCGGTTTTCGTCGGCGACGTCGTCGGTGGTGCGCCGGTCGCCATACGGCTGCCCGTCGATGTCGAAGGCATGAAGGTGGCAATCACGCCAGCCCATCGCCGCCTGGATCGCCTGGTGCAGGTCGCCCAGCGTCATCGTGCCGGACATGAGCAGGCGGCGCCAGATCGGCGGCTTCACGCCGCGCAGCGTGACCTTCAGGCTGACGATATCTGTGGCGCCGTGCTTTGCAAGGGTCGGCTTGGCCATGATGTCCAGGTTCCGCTGCCTTGGGCATCGGCCGCGATGCCCGTCCATCGGCGCTTTTTGCGCGATGACGTCCCTGACGACAAGCGGGCTATAGGCTGATGGGCAGAGGCTGTCCGTCCAAGGTCAGGCGAATGGATCGCAGGACCGGTATGCCGCGCCGTCGGGCGGTCTCGAACACGGACCGGACATCGGCGTAGAGGCTCGCACCCCAGTGCGAGCGGAAGCAGTTGGTGACTTTGCGGAAAACGACGCAGGGACGCAGCGCCTGTTCCGAGCCGTTGTTCGTCGGCGGCAGGTCCCGGTGAGTGACGAAGACGAACAGGTGCTGGCGGAAGCGCTTGATGGTCCGGAGCAGCTTCAGCCCTTGCTCGCCAATAGGCGCGATCCGGAGCAACCGGTCGAGCGTTGCTTCCAGCCTGGCCGCATAGGCGGCGAGGGTGGAGTCCTTGAGCCGGCCACGGCGGCGGCCGATGGCGACGGCCTGCTTCAGCAGGTCCTTGATGGCCGGTGCGAAAGCGGCTTCACCGGCGTCGATGGCGTATTGAACATCGCGCAGGAGATGGGCGAGGCAGGCTTGATGGCCCGTGCTGGCCCAACCCATCTGGGCGCCGAACCGGTCGGACACCCAGAACGCCGGGCGCACCTCGCCGAGGAACTCCTCCACCACGGCCTTGCCGCGGCTCGGCCGGATGCGGAAGCAGGCGCTGTCGCCGTTATGGAACACCCAGGTCCACCATGTCGCCTTGCCGACGCGTGCGCTGGTCTCGTCGGATTGCAGGATGGTCCCCGACAAGAGCCGGTCTCGGATCATGCCGCTCTGGCGGGCGAAGGCGCCGCCGCTGTCTTGCAGCATGTTGGCCAGCGCGCCCTCGCTGATCTGCAATCCCAAAAGATCGGACATCAGCCGGGCCAGACGCTCGAACGGGATCGCTTGTGCGAACCGCAGGTAAAGCACAAAAGCCCGCAGGTTCGCCCCGAACGGCGAGCCCGGCTCCAACCCTGCAGGCGGGGAAGCCTTGAACCGTCGCGCGCAGCATGGGCAGGTTCCGCCATGCAGCGTCACGCGGGTGACGTCCGGCACGATCTCGGGGATCTCGATCCGGTCATAGGCTTGGACCGCCATCTGGCAAACGCCGCGCACATCGGCTTGGCAATGGCCACAGCGCTCAGCCAAGACATCGCGCCGCCGCGTCGGATCGGGATGCAGGGGACGGTGCGCCCCCGCATGGACCTGGCCTTTCGGCTTCGCCTTGGCGCTGCCGCTTGCTTTGTGTCCCTGGCTCGGCGGCACCGAGGAGTTGTCCGGCGTCTTGGACGGCAGCCTCAGCTTGTCGCGCAGCGTCGCGTTCTCCCCTTCCAATGCCGCAACGCGGACCGCCAATTCATCAACACGCGCCAGCAGCGTCGCGATCAGCGCGTCCTTCTCGGCCACAGACAACGGGGGAACATCGGGCACCAAACGCATCAAGCCGTAGAATCACGACCCCGTCCTCAGGTCAACACAACGTCGCAACCCGCTCCAGCAAAGCCTCGTCGGCGGTGTTCAGCCATCCTGCCCATCGCTCATCCGAACAGAGGGGTGAGCAAATACAGCCACCTCGCCATCGCCCTTGGGGTCGAGGCCGTCCGCGCCGGGCGCAGCGTCTACTTCTCCCCGCTCGCCGACATCCTCGACAGCCTGGCCAAGGCAGAGCGCGAGGGGCGCTTGC
>JACDGQ010000060.1 GCA_013821615.1 Planctomycetota bacterium | reverse complement strand
CAGCCGAGATGCCAGAGGCCGAAGACCGTGACGTGCCGGGGCCCGGCGGCGACGGGCGCCGCGTTCATGGCGCGGTTTCCGGACGGCCGAGCGCCATCAGCACCACGCCCACCGCGATCACCGCCATGCCCGCGATCAGCAGGGGGTTGAGGCGTTCACCGAGCAGCAGCGTGCCGATCACGGCCGAAATGACGAAGTGCAGCGACATCGCGAATGGCACCAGGAAGATCAGGCGCTCGCGCCCGACCAGCACGATGAGCACCAGGAAGGACAGTCCGTAGAGCCCGACGCCGAGCCAGAAGAACGGCTCGCTGAGCAGTTCCCGGGCGCGGTCGAGCGATGCCGCCGGCGCCGCGCGCTTGAGGAAGTACATCCCGGTGTTGGCGAGCAGCGCCTGGACCACGACCAGGATGCCCGACAGCGCGAGCCCGCTCATGCGCGCGCCGCGAGGACCCAGTCCTCGCGCTGGAGGTAGGCGACGGTGCGCTCGACGGCCGCGCGGATGGTCAGCTTCGGCTGCCAGCCGAGCGCGCGGATGCGCGCGGTGTCGAGGAAGATGAAGGGGTTGTCGCCGATCCAGCCGCGCTCGCCGCCGCTGTACTCGAGGCGGGGCTGCACGCCCAGGGCGGCGCAGATCCAACCGATCGAATCGTTCACTTGGCAGTAGCCGTCGGTGCCGAGATTGAAGAGGTTGACCTTGCAGTCGGCCTTGGCCATGGCGAAGAGCATCGCGTCGAGGCAGTCGCCGATGTAGAGGTAGCTCTTGCGCTGCTTGCCGTCGCCGAGCACCGGCAGGCGCGCCTTGTCCTGTCCCAGCTTCCTCATGAAGTCGAAGATGTGGCCATGGGTGTAGCGTTCGCCGAGGATCGAGACGAAGCGGAAGATCCAGCTCTGAAAGCCGAAGCCCTCGCAGTAAGCGGCGATCAGGCCCTCGCCCGCGAGCTTGGAGGCGCCGTAGAGCGAGGTCTGCACCGGGAACGGTCCGTCCTCGGGCGTGGGGATGACCGTGGCTTCGCCATAGACCGATCCGGTCGACGAGAAGGCGATCTTGCGCACCCCGCCGGCGCGCATCGCCTCGAGCACATTCCAGGTGGCGATGGTGTTCTGCTCAAGGTCGCGGCGCGGGTGGTCGGTGCCGAAGCGCACGTCGGCGTTGGCCGCGAGGTGCATGACCGCGTCGCAGCCGGCAACCGCGGCGTCGAGGGCGGTGCGGTCGAGCAGGTCGCCGCGCACCAGGCGGAAACGGGGATTGGCGAGCGCACCGGTGAGGAAGCGCTCCTGCCCGGTCGAGAAGTTGTCGTAGCCGACGACCTCGTGCCCGTCCGCCAGCAGGCGGTCGGTGAGCGAGGAGCCGATGAAGCCGGCCGCGCCGGTGATCAGGTAGCGCATGCGGCTTCCGGGGAGCGGGCGGCGGGCGCCAGGGGCGGGTGCTGGGGGAAGCCGAGGGCCTCTTCGACGATGAACAGCGGACGCTGCTTGGTCTCGTCGTAGATGCGGCCGATGTACGCGCCCAGCACGCCCATGCCGATGAGCTGCATGCCGCCCATGAACAGCACCAGAATCATCAGGCTGGGGACGCCCGAGGCGAACTGCCAGTTCGTGCCGAGCTTCATGTAAGCGATCACCAGCGCGCTGAGCATCGCCAGGGCGGCGCAGGCCAGGCCCATCTTGATCATGAAGTTGAGCAGGTAGTCGGAGAAGCAGATGATGCCATTGAAGCCGATGCGCAGCGAACCGGTGATGCGGTTGTACTTGCCCACGCCGCCCGCGCGCGCCTCGCGATCGAAGGGCAGCAGCACGGTCTTGAAACCGACCACCGCGACCAGCCCGCGCAGGAAGCCGTGGCCCTCCTTGAGCTTCTTCAACTCGTCGACGACCGCGCGGTCCATCAGGCGGAAATCGCCGGTGTTGCGCGGGATGCGCACGTTGCTGATCTTGTTGATGAACCAGTAGCCGAGGTAGGAGATCAGCTTCTTGAGTGGATGCTCGCCGTCGCGGGAACGGCGCTGCGGCACCACCACCTTCCAGCCGCTGCGCCACTGGCGCACCATCTCGCCGATCAGCGCCGGCGGATCCTGCAGGTCGCAGTCGATGATCACCACCGCCCTGCCCGCGGCGTGGTGAATGCCGCCCATGGTCGCCGCGGGCTGGCCGAAGCGCCTGGAGAACGCCAGCAGCTTGATGCGCGGGTCGGCGGCGTGCGCCTCGCCGACCAGCGTCAGGGTGCGGTCGCGGCAGGGATCCGCGCAGAAGATGATTTCGTAGTCCTCCGTCACGCCCGTCAGCGCGGCGCGCATCGCGGTCAGGAACTTGGGCAGGGTCTGCTCCTCGTTGTAGACCGGCACCACGATCGAGAGCAGGGGGATGGCGGTCACGGAACCCCCGGCTTCGGCTGCAGGGTGAGCCCGATGACCAGGTTGGCCGTGACCACGGGCACCTTCAGGGGAAAAAAGCTGCGGTGGCGGATGATGAAGTGCCGTTCGAGCTCGTCGATGATCTCGTGCGGTCGGTTGATGTGCTCCGCGGCGACGAACCAGTCGTAGCTCTGCCCATAGCGTTTCTCGAACATCGGCCGTGCGGAGATGTTCCGCGCCAGGGTGTAGGCCAGGCCGCCTTCGCAGGGGATGACCACCGAGAAGCGGCCTTCGGGCTTGAGCAGGCGGTGGACCTCGGCGATGGCGCGAGGCAGGTCGGGTAGGTGCTCGAGCACGTGGATGGCCAGGACGCGGTCGAAGAAGCCGTCCGCGAAGTCGAGACGCTGCTGGCAGTCGCCGACCGCAGCCTTCACCCCTGGGTGTTTCTGGACGAGGATATCGGCTAGTTCGGCGCGCAGCTCGTTGACGTAATATTCCTGTTCGGCGATGTCCTCATGGGCGAGGTGGGCGCCGATGCCGGCACCGATCTCCAGGGTCCGGCAGCCGCTAACCCGTGAACGGAGCGGATAGCCATGATTGAAGCGCTCGATCATCCCGTACTTGGTGGGCAGGGTCCTCAGCCATTCGCGCATGAAGTCGTCGCGGATGCGCTGCTGCTCGGCGGTCAGCTGAGGTAGTCGTTTCGGCCACTTTCCAGCCGTTGGCGTGGGCGTTGCGTGGATCATCGGCTATTATTTCCAGCCGCAATTCGGATCGGTCTCCCGACCAATGAAATTGTTGCCGCCAAGGACGTTGTTGATTGAATCGTGTTCATTGCCTGCTGCCCGCCAATGACTGGAATGAAGATAGGGTGGTCGGCTCGCGATGAAATCACAGGTGGTTGGGGCGTAGTAAAGGGGTTGGTGGCGCAGTCGCGCTCAAGATCTTAAGTGGTGCCAAGGCTGAGGATCTCCGTCAGAATGTCTCGGGAGTAGGCACCCATAGGGTGCTCCAGCTCGATCCTCCTGTGGATTCCATGCATTTGCATCGGTTGCCAGCAGACTTATTCCACACTACTCTTGCTTCCATGGCAGGCAACTGCCGAGACGGCAGTGCGTTGCATATTCGCATCATCAAGCGCAAATCTGGTATAAGGCATGCGCCGGGGGCGTGTGCGTGCCGTTGAGCCCTCGCGGCCATGGTCGCGTTCCGCCACAAAGCTCATGCACGGGGACGTGAAATCAAGCCGAGCCAAATGCGAATCATCGCCCAACGGAAGAAGGTGACTGCGGCCGGGAGCGCCTTCAGCACAGCTGCACTGTAGAGGATCGGGGCGCTGCAGCGGCCAGGCTCACCAGGACCAGTCGGCGGATATGGCAATGACCAGTCCAGCCGAATTCCCGTCGACCGCCTCCTCATGGGTGGAGGCCACCTCGCCGCTCACCGTCGTTTGACGTGAGGGGGCTCCGGTTGCCTCGGCCAGGGCGAGTACGCCTAGAGTGCCCGTTCCAACTACGGCGAGCACTCCGGCTCCGACGGCAACCCTGACGACTGCGACGTCCCAGTACCTGCCCGTTCCTCCATCGATGAGTATGCCGCCGGGGAAGGAGTGGGACTCGAGCTGGTTGCGACGCCAGCCCAATCCTGCCTCGCTGCGGATGATCAGTCGCAGGTTCCCGCCGCGATAGATTGTGGGTTCCACCGCCACGCCCCCCCACAGCAGATGCCTCTGACCGGAGACGTCGAAGGTGTACGGCGATTCGACACGCTGGTCACGCAACCCTACCACGACTTGTAGCCAACCGGGAGCTCCCTCGGGAACCGCGCTGAAGGCAGCATCGATGCCATGACCGGGCACTAGCGTGTCCACCACGGCGAATCCAATCCTGCCGTTCCATGACCACGCCGCGCGGGCTGGCTGTTGGTTGCCACTCCAGGCTACGGTCAGCATTCCCTCCTGCGCATTATCGCGCGTGTTGTGCGACATCTCCAGGCCGACCTGAAGGCCGTCGCGCGCGAATGCCACACCCACCAGCACGCACATCCCATCTTCGTGTGCGCTGACAGCGTCGGCGATCGTGGTCAGACCATGCCCCCAGTACTCGGAGGCACGCATCCCCGCCCACAAACCTCCACCGCTACCGGAGGCGATAGCCAGTACCTCGGTCTGCCAGTGGCTGTCACTGGCGGTTGTGGAATATGCGGCGACGCCACCCTGCAGGGCGAGCGGGCCCGCGATCTCTAGGTAGCCGCCAGCGGCGGCGTGGCCGAACGCCGACGCTGCGATTCCTGGATGTTCGTAAGCGAGATCGTTCGCGGTATCGCCGAAGAGGAGGTGAACATGGTTCTGCGCAGTGTGCCCGCCGAGATCACCGGAGAGTCTCAGCCCAGGCCCAAGTTGGCCCCATGTGAACCAGCCACTTCCGAACAGGTAATGGCGAAAGGCTAGTGAGGAGGTTGCCTCATCGCTGCGTCCGGCGCCCAGACGCGCATTGATGAAAGGATCGGCCTGGTGCCATTCCAGGGGCGCACCGCTAGGATTTTGAGCCGTGAAAATGCTATAGTCGAAGGCGGCACAGATGGGTCCTTCGTCCCAGCCGACTCGGGTCCAGCCCGTTCGATAGTCATCGCTAGCGCCGCCGCCGCCTGGTCCCAGCCCGTCGTTGCCGATGCCGATGAGCCAATGCTGTTGCGTCCACACACCTGGGGTGGGGATGCCGGGGAGGTCGAGGGCGCCGGCGAGGTTTGCGAGCAAGAATGGAAAGGCGATGGCGGCGTGGTGCATGGGTCGCTGATGGTTATGCGGGAGGCCAGAGACTGGCAAAGCTTACGTCGTCTCGTCGGGCCAGGAGGACGGCCTCTTGTTTGAATTCCTTGGTGTGCTTACGCCGCTTGGCCTCGGAGGACCGGGACGGGGTTGGGGTGGTCATGGTGGATTATCCTAGCAGCGGTTTCCCGCTTATCATGGCGTCCACAAAACCGGGTGAGGATCAGACAGAAGGCCGGCATCGCCAGCTGGCGCGGATCCTCACATCCTGGTTGCCGGGAGTTGAAATGTCCGTGGGCCGGTAGCGCGTGGACTGTGGCGCACCTCAGGTGGTGCCCTTGCCCTCAATCAGATCCCGTTTGGCGAAACAATGGTTCACGAGCAGGGCAGCAATGAACAGCGCGAGCTTGGCATAGTATTGCAGCCGGCACATGTACTGCAGCTGGCCGCTCACGTGGAAGACCAGGAGCGGGTACAGAACACAGAATCCGAGAAAAGGAGAAATGACGTGGCCGCGCATCGTTTCATGCGCCACGACGTAGAAGACGAGCGCGGCAAGCATGGACATTACAGCGGTGAGTACAAATCCCCAGTACCTTCCCGATATTTCGAACATCACCTCCGGAAAGCCTCCGCCGTAGAGCGTGCCCTGTCTGATCGCGAAGTTCGCCCGGTCGTCGCCGACCGCCCGGCGCATGAGGTACTGGATGCTGGTGTTCTTATCGAGCAGGGGCGGATCGATGAAGATCTCCTTGAAGGCCCGCGCCATGTCCGGCTCATCTGCGACCAGCACCTTCTGGTAGGTGACCCACCACATCTCGGAGGTCTGCACTAGGACGCGGTCGCGGAACTTCTCGATGGGGGGGTGCCCATCGATCGAGCGTACGCGGAAATACGAATTTCCGATCGCCAGCGCAATCGCCGCCGAGAGCAGGACGGCAAACGCCATGATCCTGGTGCGGTTGCCCCGGAATGGTGCGGCCTGGGGTCGGTCGGATGCCGCATCGAGAGAGTACCTCAGCTTGACCAAGCCAACGGGAATGAGGAACCAGCAGCTGTAGAGGAAGAAGCCGGAGAAGCGGTGGCCCGTGAGCAGGAGGTAGGTGAAGATGAGGGCAAGGATATAGCCGGGGAGCCGTTCAGGAGGGGCGCGCCAGAAGTACGGCCGGGCGTAGAGCAGGCCGAGGAGGAAGGCGATCAGAGAGCCGTAATGGAGCAAGAATCGTCCGCATATCCCGCTATACGTCGACGCGTAATCGTAACGTTCGGTCTTTGAGAACAGCGGCACGTTACCCGAGAGCGCGAGGTCGACGTACAGGTAGAGCGCGAACGCCCCTAGGGCATAGGTGCAGAACAGCGCGACGCGCTGCTCGAAGGCGGCCACGCGGACCGACGGCATGACGGGCCGCACGGCGAATCTGCGCCGCCGCAACGCCCACCAGAAGATCAGGAAGGAAATCAGGTAGGCGATAGCCAGCGGAAGCGCGCTGAGGCCGGCGCCAATGTCGGCGTCCAGCTGTTCGGAATGCACCGGCCCGAAAACGTCGATGTAGGCGGCTGAAGCCAGCCGGATGACGAATGTGAAGATGAGATAGGCGAGGATGATAAGTAGGTGCGGCTCGCTGCCGGCGAGCACGAGGATCGCCGCGCAGGTGAGGCCGGAGATCAGGAGGGAGAGCATGGCGAGGGCGGCATGGCCTGGCGTTGGACGGTCGACCGCGGTCTCAACCCTGCAGTCGAAAGGTATGTGGATGGAGCAACTATGGCAACGGATCTCCAACCGCCAGAGCGGGGGCTGCGCTGGTAGGGGGTGGGAAGGCGATTATCCCCGGCACTGTTGCGGTCCCCGGTTCGGGGGATTGAATGCCGGGGCGACATGGAAAAGGCGACTCTGATGACTGAGCAGGCCCGCGCGGGCGGCGACTGTGGCAGCGGTACCGCGGCCGCCGCTACCCTGGCCCTGGACGACAGTAACGACGCCTCGCTGCTGCTCGACGGGCTGCGTTTCTGCGCCGCCCTGATGGTGTGCTGCGGCCACGCCATCAATCTCAGCGGCTGCGCCTGGACGAGCATCCCGATCATCGGCGTGATGATCTTCTTCGTGCTCTCGGGATTCCTCATCGCGCATACGCTCCACGTGAAATCGGCCCGGCCAGACTATACCCTCGGGGATTTCCTGATCGAGCGCGTCGCGCGCATCTACTCGGCGTACCTCCCAGCCTTCCTGCTTATCGCCGCGACCGACTTGGCGATGGCATGGGCCGGGCACCCCATCGCGACCGAGCCTACCGGCCTGCGGGCCTTCCTCGGCAATTTGGTGATGCTCCAGGGCTACCCGGGTCCGCTCCGGCTCGGGGTGTCGACTTTTGGCTCCGGTGGCCACCTCACCACCGTGGCTGCCGAGTTCCACATCTACCTTTTCGTCGGAGCGCTGTTCTTTGCCGTCATCGCGCGCGGGCGCGCTCGCGCCATGGCGATCGCTTGCGCCTTCCTCGCCTCTGCGATGCCGCTGGGCTACTTCCTTTTCGTTCCGGGAGAGGCCTCGGACCGGTCCCTGTTCGTGCTCTGGCTCATGGGATTCGCGGCCCACGCGGTCGCCAGCGCCTTCGCCGTCGACCGCGGCACTTCGCTGCTCGGCGTGGGCGGTGGATTAGCACTCGGTGTCTACTGGTGGTTGAAGCGCCCTGTGGGGAACGAGTACAACATCGGTTGCTATCCGCTCTTCGTCCTCTCCTTCCTGCTATTGGTCGTGGGAGGGCGCAGCCTCCACTTCTTGTCGTCGTCGCCACGCCTCGCAGCGGCCATCCGTTTCCTCGCTTCATGGTCATTCTCGCTCTTCCTGGTGCATTTCAGCGTCGAAAAAGTGATCTTCGCACTGTGCGGACGGACACTATCGGCGGCGTTGGCCGGGATCGGTCTGTCCTGCGTATTGGCGATGGTCTTCGCGCAGTTCACCGAGCTGAGGCACAAAAGCCTCGCTGTGTTCCTGAAGCGCCGGCTACTGCCTGGCCACCGCCTGCGTCCATACCGCGATGCCCATGACCGTTGAGCGCATCTCCGGCCGCAAGGCCGTCATTCTGTATGGGCTGTCGTCGCTGGTCGGCCGCGCCAGCGGTCTGGCCGTAATTCCGCTGATGGCCTTCTTCATGACCATCGAGGAGGTCGGCCGCTGGTCCCAGCTGGGTGCTCTGCGCGCGCTGGTGGCCGGGGTGGCCACCTTCTCCCTGGACACATACCTCACCCAGCATTTCCACTGCGAGGGTGCTGGCGGTGGCACGTCGCTCTCCTGGGCGTGCGTGCGGCGTTGCCTGTCGTGGAATGCACTCATCCTCCTCGCCACGGCCCCGTTCCTGGTGCTCTGGCCCTCCGCGCTGCTGATCGTGGTGGTGATCTGGTCGGGGCAGGCCAACGCGGTGGTGAACACCTGGCTCGCGCACCTGCGCATCAGTGAGTCGTCGTGGTCGTATTGTCTTAATACGCTCGCCAACGGCCTGCTGCTCATCCTGCTGCCATGGATCCTGGTGGCCGGCTGCGGTGCCGGCGTCTGGGGCCTCGCTTTGGGGCTGCTGATCCCGTGGCTGGTCAGCCTGGGCCGTCTGCTGTTCGTGCTGCCGCGGGGGCGGGTGGCCCTGCCGGGCCTGACCGCCTACCTGGTGCGGCTCTTCCCTGCGCGCATCGCCACCGAAATGTTCGCGCAGACCGACCGGCTCCTCCTCGCTCAGCTCATCCCGCTGCGCGAGATGGGGGCCTATGAGCTGGCCAACCGCTGCGCCTCGGCCCTGGGGCTGGTCTATTCGTCATACAAGAGCGTCATCCTGCCGCAGGCCCTGCGCGAGCTGGCCGCGGGGCGTCCAGCGGCCGCCTGGGCGGGGCCGTTCGCCACCGCATGGCTCAAAGTCCAGGTCGCCGCGGGCGCGGGATTGATGCTCGCGGCGCTCGCAGCACTCATTGGACCAGGGCGGGGGCGCAGCGGGATAATCGTATTCCTGCCGTGGGCGATCATAAACCAGAGCTGGAGCTTCGCCTCGACCGGCGCGGCGATCAACTGCTACCACGCCCATCTCGACCGCGTCCAGCAATGGATGCCCTTCGCGACCATCATCATGGCGGTCCTTGGGGTGCTGGGCGGCGGTGCTCTCGGCGGCGGGTTGGGGGCGCAGATCGGATATGTCGCGATGACCGCAGCGAGCGTCATCGCCACGCGCCAGGTCGTCTGGCGTCTGCGGCCGGATCTGCCCACCCATCCGCGCCTGCTCGTCTTCGTGGAGGCGGGTTCGCTCGCCTATGGAGCGGTGCCGTTCCTGCCGCTGCCGTTTGTGCCGTGGGCAGGGGCCATGCTGGCGCTCGTGGCGGCCGCGTTCGCCGCCTGGCGGTGGCGTCGATGAAATCAGCCGCCAAGATCCGGATCATGCACCTGCTCCTGCTCGTCGACCACAAGTGGCGTGATCTTCCGGGCCACGCCTGGCTCGCGCTGAGCGCGGAACGGCGCGGCCACCGGATCGATCTGGTGCGGAACGGCTTCCACCTCGACGCCGCATGGCGGACCCGTCCGGACGTGCTGATCGTCAACCACGTCCTGGACGTCGAGAGCCAGCGGCAGGCGAAGCTGCTCGCCGCCGCGGGCACCGACACGGTGGTGCTGCCGACCGAGGGGATCCTCGCCCTGCAGGGCGCGCGCGACCTGCACGCGGGGGTCGGTGGTGACTACGCCGGGGTCGCGCGCTTCTGCGTGTGGAACGAACCGATGCGCGAGCGCATGCTCGAACACCGCGTCATGCCGTCCGAGCGCATCGCCGTGATCGGCTGCCCGCGCTTCGACTTCTACCAGCCCCCGGTGTCGTCCGTCGTCCCCGACCGCCGCCAGGCGGCGGCGCGCTTCCAGGTCGATCCCGCCCGCCCGACCGTGCTGTGGGCGACGAATTTCTGCGCCGCCAGCCAGTTCACCCGCAACCCGGAGTTCCATCGCCAGGACTGGGCCAAGCTCGGCCTATCCCGGGTGTTCGGCGACTGCGACCAGCACGGCCTCGCCGACCTGCGCTGCCGCGATCAGTCGGCGGCGGTGATGCGCGACTTCGTCGAGCGCAACCCCGAGGTGCAGCTCGTGGTCAAGCCGCATCCCGCCGACGATCTCACCTTCTTCCAGGCCTTCGTCGCGAGCTGCCCCGCGGGCCGCGTGACGCTGGTCAAGACGGCCTACATCTGGGAGGTCCTGCCGCTCGCGGACGTGCTGGTCAAGCGCTCGTGCACCACCGGCATGGAGGCCTGGATGCGCGGGCTGCCGACCATCGAGCTGCAGCCCGACCCGCGGCGCAACTACTACTGCCCGGAGCACGCCAGCGGCTCCCACCTGGTCGAGTCGGGCGAGCAGCTGACGGAGCGGGTCCGCGCCGTCCTCGCCGGCGAACCCCTACCCGCCGGGCTGGCCGAGGCGCGTGAGCGCTTCATCGCGCGCTGGTGCTATCGCAATGACGGGCGCAGCACCGGACGTTTCCTGGACGTGCTCGACGCCCTGGCCGAGGAGCGCCGCCAAGCCGGCCGCAAGCCCATCACAGCGGGTCGGCCCGCACCTTTCGGTTGGCGCCGGAAACTCCGTTCGCGCTTGCTCATGGCCGGCGACTACTGGTTGCACGACCGCCGGCTCTACGGCTGGTTCGGGCGCATGGACCACCAGGGCCGCATGGACAAGTGGTTCACGTATCGCGCCGCCGCCGCCTGGCGCGCGCGCCTCGCCGGCATCCAGTCCCACGATGCCGCCGCGGCCCACCCCGTACCGTCGCTGTCATCGCTGGGAGGGATGGCCTGATGCATCTGGGCAAGGCCCTCACCGACGGCGCGCGGCTGGTGGTGCGCGGGCCGCGCGGATGGCTGATCAATCGCGCCTACGCGCGCCACCATCGCCAGGCCCGGTTGCGCTTCAGCGGCGCGACCGCCGGCGCCGGTGTCGACCTGCGCAGATTCGGCGTCCACATCGTCCGACCTGATCAGGCGTCTCCCCTGCTCGCGCTGCCGGCCGATTGGCTGGAGCGGGTGGCGCGGGTCGCGCGCGAGGTCGAAGCGCGCCTAGCGCGGACCGCGGCCTGCCGGTTCCTGCCGCCGATCGACCGCGCCCGCGCGCCGGCCCAGACTGCCGCCGTGGACGAGGTGCTGCGGCGCCAGGTGCTCTCCATCCAGCTCGATTCACACG
>JACDGQ010000059.1 GCA_013821615.1 Planctomycetota bacterium | reverse complement strand
GGGCTGGCAGGGTGGCGGCGGCCACCACGGCCGCCAGCGTACCGGCCAAGCCACGGCCGGTGCGTTTCACGAACCAGGATGCGACGTCCATCGGCATGTTCAGCAATGAGATACGCGCCGGTGGCGGCGTGTTGACCAGGGCATGGCAGGGTGTCTGGACACGGCAGCGCAGGGCCATCGTCCTGCACGTCACCACTGCCGCGACCGACGACATCGGCTCCCACGCATGATCACGAAAACCCTGCCGTGAGCGGCCTCCTCCTCCAGGCGATGAACCGACCCCACCCGTCGCCAGGCGGTCATCGCCCCGGCGCTGCGCGCGCCCGGGTCGGGAACCGCGGTTCCCATGACCCGCATCAGGCCATCGGCAGCCCGATGATGAAGGTCGTGCCCTTCCCGATCTGGGTCTCGAAGGTGATGGTCCCGCCGTGCTTCTTCGTCACCACCGCGTGGGCGTGGTACAGCCCCTGCCCGGTGCCCTTGCCGACCGGCTTGGTGGTGAAGAACGGTGCGAAGATGTGGGCGCGCGCCGCGACGGGGATGCCGGTCCCGGTGTCGCCCACGCGCACCTCAACGCTGCCGCCGCTGCGCCGGGCGGAGATGGTGATGGTGCCGCGCCCGTTGCTGTAGCCGACGGCGTCGGCGATGGCGTGCGCCGCGTTCACCACCAGGTTGAGGATCACCTGGTTGAACTCGCCGACCAGGCAGGGCACCAGGGGCAGGTCCGGGTCGAAGTCCGTGACCACGTCCGCGACGTACTTGTACTCGTTGCGTGCGACGATCAGCGTGGTGGTGATCGCCTTGGCGATGTCCGCCGGCGCCTTCTCCTGCTCGTCGGGGTGTGAAAACTCCTTCATGGCGCGGACGATCTCCGCGACCCGGTTGACCCCCTCGAGGGCCTGGCCGACGCCCTTGGGGATCTCGCCGCGGAGGTACTCCAGATCGGCGCTGCGCGCGACCTGGTCCACCGCATCCACCAGCTCCGGGTGGCTCGCGGCCGCCCGGCACGCCTCGATCACGCTGCGCTCGGCGGCCATGACCCGCAGCAGATCGCCGAAGGCGTCCCCCAGGAAGCGCAGATTGTCGCCGATGAACTGGATGGGGGTGTTGATCTCGTGGGCGACGCCCGCGGCAAGCTGGCCGATCGATTCGAGCTTCGCGCCTTGCTGGCGCTGCGCGTCCTGGGCCTTGCGCTCGGTCAGGTCGCGCATGATCGAAACCAGGTTGGTGATCCGCCCGGCGCCGTCACGGATGGGGGCGACGTGCCACTCGATGACGCACTCGCGCTGGTCGGCCAGGAGCAGCGCCGTCTCGATCGTCCGCGACTGCCCGGCCCTGGCCAGGGCGCAGGCGTCCTCCAGCTCCGGCGGCAGCACGCGCCCCGCGAACAGCGTGGCCAGCCCACCCGGGAGCGCGTCTCCCGGGGGCAGGGCGAAGAGCGAACGGAAACCCGCATTGGCGTAGTCGGGGGACCGCGGCACGGCCACCTCGGGCGCAGTGATCACCACCCCCTCCTCGATCTGCCCCACTGCCACCTCGAGCAGGCGCAGCGAGTGCTCGATGCGCTGGCGCTCGGCCATCTGCGTCAGCAAATCCTGGTTCTTCGCTTCGAGCTCGCCGGTGCGCTCGCTGACCTCGCTCTCAAGGCGCCCATTGAACTCCTGCAGCTCGCGGTTGCGCTTGCGGATCGATTCCCGCATCTGCGAGAAGCCGTCCGCCAGCAGGCCCACCTCGTCGCGGCCGGACACCACGATCGCCGAATCGTAGTCGCCGGCGCTCATGCGGTGGCTCGCGTCGATCAGCACGGCGAGGCGCTTCGACCAGCCCATGGTGATGGTGATGATGATGCCGAAGGCCGCGAGGATGACGACGGTCAGGACCAGTTCGCTGATCAGGCGCTCGCGCGTGCCGGTCAGGGTCCGCTCGGTCATGGATCCGGCGAGCGCCTCCTTCAGGCCGGCGGTGAGCTTGTCGAGCGAGGCGGAGATCCCATCGTAGCGCTTCTGCAACCGCGCCGCCTGGGCCTGCACGGCCGCATCCGGATCGCCATGCGCCAGGGCCCGGTAGGCGGGTTCGGCATCGTGCGCGAAGCCGGCGACCGCCGTGCGGCAGCCGGCGGCGGTGGTGCTCCAGACCGCGCCCAGGGACGTGGACGCGGCGATGCGATCGAGATCGCGGTCGAGCTGGCGCAGGAGCGGCGCGGTGCGCTCCAGCGAACTGGCGTCGCCGAACACCACGGCGTCCTGATACCCCTGGAAGACCTGTTTGAAGGCGGTGCTGGCCTCCTGGGCGGCGATCATCGCCGGCAGGACATCGGCCTGCGCATGCGTGAGGAAGGCCTCGCCCTTGCGCGACAGGGTGTCGTTGATGACGACGGTCGCGGCATAGCCGCACAGCAGGATGATGAAGCTGATCCAGATCTGCGTCACGATGCGCATGGCCGTCCTCCTGCGCCCAGGCCCGCCGGAACCGCCACGGCACCCCCCGCCCCGGGTCGCCGTGGCGCGTTCATGGCAGTGCGATCCCCGTGACCCCGTCGCCCGCCCGGGCCGCCACCACGAAGCCCACCGCCCCCGGCGTCCTGGCCACCGCGGCCAGCAGCGCGGGATCGCCGTCGACGGTCTGCGGCAGCGTGCCGCCGCCGGTGAAGACCAGCCGCTTCCAGCCCGAGACGAATTGCGCGGCGGTGCGGCCGAGGCGTTTCAGGAGCTCGTCCCGGCTGGGTCCCTCCCTGGCCAGGAAGATGATGATGCGCTGGCCATCATCCCAGTTGACGCGCTTGCCGAGGAAGATGTCGCGCAGCGCCTGCGCGTCCAGGCCGGCACCCGTGACGCCGGGATTGACGATCAGGAACTCCTCGGCGCCCGCCGGCGGCGCGAGCAACACGAGCAGCACGAGCCAGGCCAGCGCGGAAGCGCGCCGCGTGGCGTTCGGCCGGCAGGTGGAGCTGCGCGAGGATTGGGCGGGGGTGGGCTGGGCCATCAGAAATCGAAAGTGGTCTTGAGGGACAGCACGTCCATGGAGTCCTTGAGCCCCTGGGGATTGTCCTGGCGCGAGGCGAAGGCGGTGCCATCGACGTGCTGCCATTCCGCTTTCGCCAGCCAGTGGTCGAGGATGTCCCAGCGCAGCGATAGATCCCAGGAGCGGAAGAATGACGCGCCGCGCGACTGCGTGTCGTCGAAGTAGATCTCGCGCCCCAGGTTGGCCTCGAAGCGCTCGAGGAAGCGGTAGCCGGCGCTGAGGTACATGCCTTCATTGCGGAGGTAGCTGATCGTGCTGGTCGTGGCCACGGGCAGGTCGACCCGCACCGTCGATCCCGGGGGTCCGCCAGCGGCGGGCGCATTGATGAACGGGTGGGATGTGACCACCACATCGTTGCGCGAGTAGTTGCGCAGGTACTCCCCGGCGAGGGTGAGGTCCTGCCACTGGTACTCCGCCGAGAGGATGCCGCTCCAGAAATCATGCAGCTGCGCGTGGATGTCGTTGTCGGAGAACACGCCCGCCACGGGCGTGGCCGCGCCGAGCGTGTGCCCGAGCACGTCCAGGCGGTAGGCATGGTAGAGCGAGGCGCGCAGGCGCAGGCCATCGGCCGGGGTGTTCCACGTCAGGGCGCCGCCCTCGATGCTGCTCACATGGATGAAGCTGAAGGTGTCGCCTGCGCCCAGACTGGTGAAGTACCGGGCGGTCGCGCTCTGCGCGGTGATGTTCTGGCCCCCGATGTAGGCCGTGTAATCCAGGGTGCCCAGGCCACCCATCCTGGCCGTCCCGTAGACGCCGACGCCGTTGACCGCGATGTAGAAGTCCCGCAGCGGCACCGGATAGACGGCCTGGGGCAGGAACACCTGGGTGCGCGTCAAATCCAGGTCGCGCGTATCGTTGGCCAGGCCGAGCGGGATCTTGAAGCGCCCGAGCTTGAAGCCGAGCCGCTGATCGAGCTGGTAGTCGCCATAGGCCCAGTCGACCAGCACCTGGTTGTTGCCGAAATCGCCGGCGTCGATCGACACCACCTGGGCCCCCACGCGCAGCCGGTCGACCGGAGTGGCGACGACGTTGAGCCCGACCTCGTTGAATTCGAAGGAGCCGTCCTGCAGGGTCGGGCCGAGGTAGTTGTTGCCCGTGGTGACGAGGTAGCCCTGGCTCGCGAAGCCGTGGAGGTCGATCCCGAGATCGACGGCGCAGGCCGGGGCGGCGGCGCCGAGGGCGAGCATCGCGCCGGTGGCGATCCGCAGTCCCAGCGGTCGTCCACCCAGGCTGGAGCGGCCTTGCGCAACCTCGCTGCACCGCGGCACACCGTCGTACGGATGCCCAGCCGGCCCAGGACGCAGCGCGCGGACCATGGGGCACCGGCGCTCGATCATTACGGATCCCTTCTGGCAAATGTCGCGGGAGAGCGCCCAAACAGGCGGGCTTTCCCGGTCCGCGCCCACCATCGATTTTCGCCTTCGCGGCGGCGCGAGTCAACGGCATTCCACGAGGATTCCACCGCGCCAGCGTTCCCGCTGGCCCACCTGCTCTGCAGCGGGGCCGGCGCACCGCGCGCGACGGCCGCCAGCCTGCGCCGATGCCGGTGATTGTCTTGGCGGAGAAAAGACGATACGCTCTTCAGGTGCCCAACCGTACGCCTCCATCGCGGTCAACGGACCCTGCGCTGCGCATTCTGCTGGTCGAGGACCTCTCCGACGACGAGCACATGCTGCGCCAGCACCTCGTGGTCTCCGGCCTGGAATTCTCCATGACCTGGGCGCGCAGCCGGGACCAGTTCCTCGCCAGCCTCACCGCGGAATTCGACCTCGTCATCGCCGACCACCGCCTGCCGGACATGGACTCGCTGGACGCCATCGCCCTGCTCCGTGAGCATGGCAGGGACATCCCGCTGATCGTGCTCACCGGCTCGCTGGACGAGGAACTCGTGGTGCGCACGCTGCGCGGTGGCGCAGCGGACGTCGTGATCAAGGACCGCCTCGCGCGACTGGTGCCGGCCGTGCGGCGGGTGATGGCCGATCATCGGCTCGCCCGCCAGGCGCAGCTCGCCACGCTGCGCTTCGAGGCGATCTTCGCGCACTCGCCCGATGCCATCCTGATCAGCGCCGGTGGGCGGCTGGAGCTGATCAACGAGGTCGGACTGCGCCTGCTGGGCCTCGCGCGCCCGCTGGCTGCGGGCATGCCGGTGGCGCGCTTCCTGCCGGAGATCGACCGCCTCCTGCCCAGCGACCCGGATGACGCGGGGATCCGGCATGCCGCCGTCCTCGAGACCTGGGTGGAGGACGCCAGCGGCCGCCGCCTGGACGTCGAGCTCACCTTCTGCCGGCTGAAGACGGCCGAGCGCGTCGAGTGGCAGCTCATCCTCCGCGACATCAGCCGGCGCAAACTGATGCTCGAGGAGCTGCACCTCTTCCAGCGCGCCATCGCGGCGACGGGCAACGGCGTCCTGATCACCGATCCGCGCCAGAGCGACGACCCGATCATCTTCGCGAACCCCGCCGCCGAGCGCATCACCGGCTATGCCCCGGCGGAGATGCTGGGGAGGAATTGCCGGTTCCTCCAGGGCGGCGACCGCGACCAGCCGGACCTCGGCCGGGTGCGCGCCGCGCTCCTGGCGGGCAGATCGTGCACGGCCGTGCTGCGCAACCGACGCAAGGACGGCAGCGAGTTCTGGAACGAGCTCTTCCTCAGCCCGATCCGCGACGCCGCCGGCACGATCACCAACCACATCGGCATCCTCAACGATGTCACCGACGCGCGCGAGGCCCAGATCCGGGTGATCCTCAGCGAGCAGCGCTACCGGCTGCTGATCGAGCTGTCGCCGGTGGCCGTGTTCATCCAGAGCGCGAGCCGCTTCGTCTACGCCAACCCCGCGGGCCACCGGCTGCTCGGCACCACGGACGAGGAGTTCGCGGCGGGCCGCGCGGTCGCGGACTTCATCACCAGCGGACGCCTCGACGCGGCGGCGGGCGCGGCCGCCGGCGCGTCCGGTGGAGCGGTCTCCGGCAGCCTGCCCGAGCAGGAGTGGCGGCGCAGCGACGGGACCACCTTCCACGTCGAGGTCATGACCACCCCGACCCAGCACGGCGGCCAGGCCGCCTCGTTGCTGATGGTCCGCGACATCGGCCTGCGGCGCGCGGCCGAGCGCGCCCTGCGCAAGGCCCACGCCGAGGCGGAACTGCTGCTCTCGAGCATCTCGGCGGTGCTCATCGGCCTGCGCCCCGACAACCGCATCTCGCGGTGGAACGAGGCCGCGGAGCGTACCTTCGGCATCCCTGCCGGCACCGCCCTGGGCAACTCGCTCGCGGCCAGCGGCCTCGGCCCCTCGTGCGAGCCGGTGATGGCGGCGATCGCGGTCTGCCGCGTGGCCCATGGCCAGGCCGAGCTGGTGGACGTCCGCTACGATCACGCCTCCGGCCGGCGCGGCTTCCTCACCATCACCATCCTCGCCAACACCGCCGATTCCGGGCCGGCGCAGGACGCGGCGGAGATCCTGCTGCTCGGCATCGAGACCACCGCGCGCAAGAACCTCGAGGCCGAGCGCAACCACGGCCAGAAGCTCGAATCGATCGGCCAGCTCGCCGCCGGCATCGCGCACGAGATCAACACCCCCATCCAATTCATCGGCGACAACCTGCGCTTCCTGCGCGACTCGTTCGCCGACCTCGATGCCGCCATGCGCCTGCAGCAGGGCGCGCTGGGGGCTGGTGATGACCGGGTCCTCGACCCCGGCGCCGCGGCACTGGCCGCCGCCGCGTGGGCCGCGGCCGACCTGCCCTACCTGTGCACGGAGATCCCGCGCGCGCTCGAGCAGTCCAGCGAAGGCGTCACGCGGGTCGCGGGCATCGTCAAGGCGATGAAGGAATTCTCCCATCCGGGCCAGGAAGGGTGCCAGCCGGCCGACCTCAACCACGCCATCGAGACCACCCTCACCGTGGCGCGCAACGAGTACAAGTACGTGGCCGAGGTGCGCACCGACCTCGATCCCGCGCTGCCGGCGGTCTCCTGCTTCATCGGCGAGCTGAACCAGGTCTTCCTCAACCTGCTCGTCAACGCCGCCCACGCCATCGGGGCGGCGCGCGGCGATGGTTCCAAGGGGCTGATCACCATCTCCACCAGGCGGCTGGGCGAAGTGGTCGAACTGCGCTTCCAGGACGACGGCACCGGCATCCCCGCGGCGGCGCGAGCCAAAATCTTTGACCCCTTCTTCACCACCAAGCCCGTCGGCAAGGGCACCGGGCAGGGTCTCTACATCTGCCACACCATCGTCGTGCAACGGCACCGCGGCACCATCGCCTTCGAGACCGCCGAGGGCGTCGGCACGACCTTCATCATCACCCTGCCGCTGATCCAGCCCCAGGGTGGTTGAGTCCGCGCGTCGACCTTCACCGGGCCGGTCGCCGCCGCGCTGCCGTCAGGGCGACGACACCAGCACGCGGAAGGGCTCGACGATGCCGATCTGCTTGGCGTAGTTCCTCAGGCGCTCGATGACCGCCTGGGTGGCCTCCTGCCCCTTGCTGACCAGCAGCAGGCCGGTCTTGGTGCGCACATCCTCGTCGAGGATCATGCCCAGCATCAGGTCCTTCGAGTGGATCGCGCGCACCGCCTGGCCGGCATTACCGAAATCGTAGCTGGCGAAGGCCTCCAGGATCCGGGCGAAGCGGCTGCCGAGGCGCTGGCCGAGCTGGCCGAGGGCCACGCTGGGTGCGATGCCCTGGGCGATCAGGGTGTCCGCTTCGAGAGCGACGTACAGCACCTGCGCGCCGAGGATGCACGGATCCTCCGGCCAGGTGGGCCGCCCCATGACCGCCTGCAGCTCGATCATGCGGGCGATCGCCTCCAGGCGCGGGATGTGCGCGATGAGGTTGCGCGCGACCAGGTGGCGGCCATCCGCGAGCTCCTGCTCCGCACCGACCAGCGGCTGGTTCGCCACCAGGCGGTCCAGCACCTCGGCAGGCAGCGTGATGCAGCCGATCTGCGAGAGCATGGTCGCGAGCTCGACCTGCCAGCGCGCGCGCAGCCCCAGGCGCTCGGCGAGGTGGCGCGCATAGCGCTTGGCGCGCAGCGCGCGGCCGAAGGCCCGCGGACTGACGATCGACAGCACCTCGGTAAGCACCTTGACGCTGCCCGACAGGGTCTTCTCGAGCAGTTCGCGTTCGACCACGATCAGGCGGTGCTGGGCGACCGCCGCCTCGATGGTGACGGCCAGCTCGTCGGGCGTGCACGGCTTGGTCAGGAAGCGGAACAGGTTGCCGGCGTTCACCGCGGTGATGGTCGCCTTGATATCGCTCTCACCGGTCAGCATCACGCGCACGGTCTCGGGCCAGCGCTCCTTCACCGTGGCCAGCAGGCGGATGCCGTCCATGCCCGGCATGCGCATGTCGGAGACCACCACGGCGTACGGCCCCTTCTCCAGGGCGGCGATCCCGGCCTCGCCGCCGACCGCGATCTCGAGGTCGAAGCGCTTGCGCAGATTGCGCTGGAAGCCCGCGAGGATGCTGGGGTCGTCATCGACGCACAGGATGCGATCGGCCATCGCTCAGCCCCCCTGGGTGCGCGCACGGCGCCAGGCATCGAGATGGCCCGCGAGGTTGAAGCGCTCGACGATCGCCGCATCGAGGTGCACGGCGACGCGCCCACCTGCGGGCTCATCGATCAGCGCGCCGGCCACGTGCACCACCACCAGCGGGTTGACCACCGTGATCGGTGCGTCCATCGGGCGATGGTGGAACGCCACCGCCTCGACGATGGGCTCGGGCAGTCCCCACAGCCCGAGCAGGTAGGCGCCCACCGCGGCGTGATCGGCGGAGAAGTGCGCGCGCTCGGCCGCGAGGAGGTCGGGGTGCGTGGCGTCGCCCAGCGCCGCCACGTATTCCGCGCTGCGGTTGACCGCGAGCAAAAGCATGCCGCAGTCCTGCAGCAGGCCGGCGGTGTAGGCCATGTCCACGGTCGGCGCAGCCAGGCGCAAGGTCGTCGCGATGGCGCGCGCCAGGGTGGCGACCTGCAGGGCGCGCTGCCAGAGCTGGTCGGTCGCCACGCCCCCGGAAGTGGCCCCAGCGAGGGTGGTGAAGGCATGCGCGCCGAGCACCAGCGACTTGACCGTGCCGAGGCCGATGATGCCCACGGCGTCGACCGCGGAGTTCACCTGGCGGCTCACCCCGAAGCGCGCGCTGTTGGTGAGCTGGAGCAGCTTCGCCGACATGCCCATGTCCTGGGCGACGATCTCGCCGATCACCCGGGCGCTGGGCTCGTCCTTGCTCAGCTCCTCGTGGATGCGCTGGTACAGGGTCGGCAGGCTGGGCACCGTCCCGAGGCTGGCGACCAGGCGCTGGAGCTGCTCATCGTGCAGCAGGTCGCGCAGCGCGCAGGCCTTGGCCACCGCCTGGCGCAGCCGCTGCGGGTCGCAGGGCTTGGCGAGGTATTGGTGCGTGGCGCCGAGCGAACGCATCAGGGAGTCGCGGTCTGCCTGCCCCGAGAGGATGATGCGGACGACCTGAGGGTGGCGCTGCATCACCGTCTGCAGCAGCTCGGCGCCATCCATGCCCGGCATGCGCATGTCCGAGACCACCACGTCGATCTTCTCGCTCGCGAGCAGCTCCAGTGCCTTCGCGCCGCTGTCCCGCACCAGCACGTCCCACTCCTCACGCATCGGCCGCAGCATGCGCTGGATCCCCTCCAGGATGCGGACCTCATCGTCCACGAACAGGATGCGCCGATGTCGGACCGTCAGCATGAGGCGTTCCCTGGAGCCGGCGGTGGAAGGAAGGAGGTCGCCAGGGCTCGCCTGGCCCGCTCCGCTGCGCGCGGGCCGGACGGCCCCTGCGCACCGGCCACCGCGCGCGGGTGCGCGTAGGCCGCTATCGCGAATTCCCGCGCAGTTCGCCCGGTCCGCGGCTTCCCGATGGTACCCCAGGCCGCGCCGCCATGCAAATCCGCCACGACCGACCAGACCCGTCCAGACGCATCGCTCCGGCGACCAGCGCATTTGCGGCCCCCACGCTTCACGGGTACACTGACCCTGCACGTCCGTCCAGCGTCGGCTGCGACATGGATCTGCCCGCCTGCCCCCCGGGGAGGGCAGGCATGGGCTGCAGGAAGGGAACATGGCCGCGACCGTTCTGTTCGTCGACGACGATGCCCTCCTCATCGACGGCCTGCGCCGCACCGTGCACCGCGAGCCCTACCGCGCGCTGTGGGCCACCAGCGGCGAGGAGGCCCTCGAGGTCATCGCCCGTGAATCCGTCGACCTGCTGGTCGCCGACCAGCTCATGCCGGGCATCGGCGGCGTCGACCTGCTCGCCGAGGTGCGCGCCTCCCAACCCCAGGTCATCGCCATCCTGCTCACCGGGCAGGCGACCGCGGGCTCGGTGGTGCGCGCGCTCAACGATGGCAACGTGTTCCGCCTGCTGCTGAAGCCCTGCAGCCGGGAAGAGCTCGCCAGCAGCGTGCGGCTGGCCCTCGCCTACAAGGCCCTGCAGGACCAGCAGCGCCTGGTCGTCCCGCTGCTGCGCCGCCTCAATACGGTCCTCGAGCGCGCCAATGAACGCTATCCCGGCATCGCCGAGGATCACCAGCAGGCGACCACCGCCATGCCGGCCGACAGCCGCTCGCTCGACTCGCTGGTCGCCGCCGCGGCCGGCCTGGACCACGAGATCCTGCGCGCGATGCGCTCGCTGACGGGCAGGTTCGATTTGTAGGAGCTGTGGTGACGAGGGCGGGGACCGGGGTTCGCCGCCGCTGACACGGGTGATGGTCCCGCCCACTGCGGCGCGCTGCAGATGGTGTGGAACGAAGATGTGTTCAGACCCTGCCGCTGCGGAAGCGCCGCGGACTGCTGCCGACCTCGGCGCGGAACAGCCGTGAGAAGTAGGCGGGATCGCCGTAACCGAGGCTGCGCGCGACGGCTGCGACGCTGGCGCCGGGCGCCGCGAGCAGCTCGCGCGAGCGCTCGAGGCGGATGGTGGTGAGGTAGCGCAGCGGTGGCATCCCATAGCAGGCCGTGAACACCCGGCAGAGGTGCTCGTAACTGCGTCCGAGGTCGGCGAGCAGCGCGGGCAGCGCCACCGCGCCCGCCAGTCCGCGGTCGAGGCGGATCTTGATCTCGTGCGCCAGGTCCGGCGCGCCAGAGGCCTTGGTCTCTTCGCCGCTGGCGAGCAGGCGCGCGAGCAGCTCGAGCAGGGTGGCGCGGCAGAGCAGGCGATCGTCGCCGCGGCGCGTCGCCCAGCGGCGCAGATAGGCATCGAGCAGCTGATCCACGACGCGCGTCCCGCGCACCTGCCCGCGCAACAGGCCGCGCGGCACCCAGGACGGCGCGCGCTTGACCAGCGCGCGCGGCGGCCGTGCGGGCG
>JACDGQ010000734.1 GCA_013821615.1 Planctomycetota bacterium | reverse complement strand
CGCAGGCTTTCAGGTAGTGCGTCGAGCCAGGTGGCATACTCGGCTTGCAGCGTGAGCAGTTCACCGACGGCGTTGCGCCAGCGTTCGGGACGACTGCGTCGATCGGTTGGCCGGCGCGTGTGGGTTGTGATTGACGGGGACTGCGTCGAGTGGCGGGCGCGGTGGCGCGCTTGGCGTTCGGCGTTGCTCAATGCGTGCGCGCCCTGTGGTTTGCGGCCTCTCGGCATGGCCTGACCTCCGTTACGTAACGCATTGCAGTGGCTTTGGCAGCGGCGTGGGCGAGCGCTTCGTGCGGCTATGCGCCAGCGGTCTTGGGCGGGCGGCCGCGGCGACGCGAT
The DNA here is from genome assembly GCA_013821615.1 of Planctomycetota bacterium. Lineage (GTDB taxonomy): Bacteria > Planctomycetota > UBA11346 > UBA11346 > UBA11346 > BOG-1363. The sequence continues at coordinate 2,012 of JACDGQ010000734.1, read as the reverse complement.
GGTGCGGCATCGTTGACCACGGCCGCAGGGGCAGGGCGGGGCGCTGGCGGCAACAGGTCGGCATGCTGGCGCATCCGGTAGCTGGAGCCCTCGATCTGCACGACGACGGCGTGGTGCAGCAGCCTGTCCAGCAGGGCGGTGGCGACGACGGGATCGCCGAAAACCTCGCCCCATTCTGAAAAGCCGCGGTTGGAGGTGAGGATCATGGCGCCGCGCTCGTAGCGGGCATTGACCAGTTGGAAGAACAGGTTTCCGGCGGCCGAGCCGACGGCGAGGTAGCCGATCTCGTCGATGATGAGCAGCGAGGCACGGCAGAGGAACCGGATGCGCTCGCGCAGGCGTCCCTCGCGCTCTGCTTTGGCCAGGCTGTCGATGATGTCGGCGAGCGGCGAGAAGTAGACGCTGCGCCCGGCGCGGATGGCCTCGACCCCGAGGGCGATGGCGAGGTGGGACTTGCCGGTGCCGGACTGGCCGATGAGGTGGACGACCTCGTGGCGACCGATGAACTCGAGCGTGGCCAGCGCCATGATGCGGTTGCGGTCGAGCGAGGGCTGGAACGAGAAGTCGAAGCCGGTGATGGTCTTGATGGTGGCGAGGCGGGCCATCTGCAGGGCCGCCTTGATCCGGCGGCCCTCTCGGACGGTGAACTCCTCGGCGAGCAGGGTGTCGATTGCCTCGATGGCGCTGACCTGGCCGCGCTCGAGCTGCCCGACGACGGCGTCCAGCGTTTCCAGGGCACGCGGCATGCGCAGGCCGACGAGGTGGCGGCGGATGCGCTCGATTGGGGCATCCGGGAGAGGGCCGGACGTCATGCGGCCGTCCCGTCGCTGGCGAGGCGTTTGCCGACGGCGTCGTAGAACGCCAACGGGCGGAGTGCGACGACATCGCCGGAGCGGCCGGGTGGCGGGCCATGGCGGTGGGTTTGGCTGTTGGCCGGGGCGGGCGCCGTGCGGTGCCCGGCGATGATGCGGCGCTGGCCGCGGCCGTCGAGGACGGGGTGGACGGCGACGACGTGGCCCGCCTCCAGGATGCGCACCTCGTGGGCCATGCTGTGCACCTCGACCGGGCGGCGGCGCGTGGTGTCGGGCACGCTGTAAAGGTTGCCGTCCACGGACACCATGCCGTCCCGGGTGATGCGCCGCTCGAGCCGCAGCACGGCCTGGAACGACCCAGCGGGCAGCGGCTGCAGGCTGGGGCGCTCCTCGGCGAAGTGCTCGCTGACCACGCGTCGCGTGGTGGCGTGGGTGCGGGGGTTGGCGACCTCGTCCAGCCACTGGCGGAGCTGGTCGTTGAGGTCGCCGAGGTTCTGGAAGCTGCGGGCGAGGAAGAAGTCCTCGCGGATGTAGCGGAACGGCCGCTCCACCTTGCCCTTGGTCTTGGCCCGGTAGGCCTGGCAGGCTTTTGGCAGGTAGCTGTAGTGGCGGGCGAACTCGATCAGGGTGCGGTTGTAGACGATGTGGCCGGCGTCGGGGTCCTCGCGCACGAACACGGTGCGCATGCGGTCGTAGAGGATCTCGGCCGGCACGCCGCCCAGCGCCTCGAAGGCGGCAGCGTGGCAGCGCAGCAGGGTTTGCAGGTCCTGCTGCGGCACGAACCGGCCCCACAGCCAGCGGCTGTGGCCCAGCACGAGCGAGAACAGCCAGACCACGCGCTCGATCCCGGGCTCGTCGGTGAACACCGTGCGGAAATGCGCGAAGTCGACCTGCGCCTGCCGGCCCGGCGGCGTCTCGAACCGCACCTCGAAGCCGGCCGGCGCGCTGGGCCGGACCTCGCGCAGGAAATCCTTCACCATAGTGTAGCCGCCGGCGTAGCCGAAGTCGCGGATCTCGCGATGCAGCCGGCTGCCGGTCAGGTCGGGGTAGGCCGACACGCGCTCGCGCAGATAAGGCTCGAACGGGCGGACCTTGGTCGGGCGCGGCTGGCGCGGTCCATAGGCTGGCGGCTCCAGGCCGCTCTCGATGTATTTGCGCACGGTCTTGCGGTCGAGGCCGGTCCGCCGCGCGATGGCGGAC
>JACDGQ010000733.1 GCA_013821615.1 Planctomycetota bacterium | reverse complement strand
CGCCTGGACCGATCTGCGCGCCTTCGTCGAGGCCGGGGCCGAGCCAGCGCAGCTGCTCGAGCGCCTGCGCGTCGACACCGAAGCCCTCGACCTGCTGCTGCGCGTCGGCGGCTTCAGCCGCTACGCCGCCGAGGTCGCGCGGCTGCGCCCGCACGAGTTCCTCGCCCTGGTCGCCGGGCGCGAGCACCGCCAGGTGTGGGGGCGCGGCTTTCTCGGCGCGACTCTGGCGGACGAGCTGGCCGGCGCCGACCCGGCGCAGCGCCCGACCGTGCTGGCGCGTTTCAAACACCGCCACTTCCTGCGCATCATCCTCGGCGACGTCACCGGCGCGCTCGGCTTCGAGGCGGTGGTTCGCGAGCTCTCCGACATCGTCGACGTGCTCGTCCAGGCGGCCCTCGACTTGGTCGCCGAGCGCCACGCCACGCTGCTGGCCACACCCGCAACGGCATTCGTGGTCCTGGGCATGGGCAAGCACGGCGCCCGCGAGCTGAACTACAGCTCGGACATCGACCTGATCTTCCTCTACCGCAGCGGGCTCGAGGACGATCCCGAGGGCGCCATGCACGAGCGCTTCCAGCGTCTCGGTCGCGACCTCATCAGCATGCTCGAGGATCCCGATGGCCGCGGCCGGCTGTTCCGCGTCGACATGCGCCTGCGCCCCGAGGGCGACAAGGGCGAGCTGGTGCTGAGCCTGCGCGAGACCATCGACTACTACTACAGCATCGGGCGCCCGTGGGAGAGGCAGGCGATGATCAAGGCGCGGCCGATCGCCGGGCTGCGCCGCGATCTGGGCATCGGCACCGCGTTCGTCGAGGAGCTGCGCCCCTGGGTGTTCCCGCAGGAGCCCGAATGGGAGACCCTCGAAGAGGCGCGCAGCATGCGCCGGCGCATCGAGGAGCGCGCCCAGGAGGCCAACATCAAGACCGGCGCCGGTGGCATCCGCGACATCGAGTTCCTGGTGCAGTTCTTCCAGCTGTGCTTCGCCGGACGCCTGCCCGAGCTGCGCGCGCGCGCCACGCTGCAGATGCTGCGCCTGGTCGGCGACCGCGGCATCCTGCCGAAACGCCACGCGGACGCGCTCGAGGGCTACTGCATCTGGCTGCGGACCGTCGAGCACCGCCTGCAGATGTGGGAAGACCGCCAGGAGCACGAGCTGCCCAAGGCCGCGCCCGCCCGCCGCGCGCTCGCCCTGCGCTGCGGATTCGACGGCGCCGACCCGCTCGCGCGCTTCGACGCGCACCACGCCGAGGTCCGCTTGCGCGTGCGCGAGATCGTCGCGCGCCACTTCCTGACCCACACCCAGGAGCAGGACGCGATGCTCGCCCTGCTCGTCCAGGGCGAGGCCGACGAGCGCCTCGCCGGCCGCTACCTCGCGCAGGGCGGCTTCCGCGATCTGCCGGTGGCGGCGCGCAACCTGCGCAAGCTCGCCAACGAGTCGTTCTTCCTGCTCAGCCGCTCGCGCACCGAGCGCAGCCTGGTCGCGATCCTGCCCCTGCTGCTGCGGCTGTTCGCGAAGTGCCCCGATCCCGACCAGGCGCTCGACAACTTCGCGCGCATCGTCTCGGCGGTCGGCGGGCGCGCGACCTTCTTCGAACTGCTGGGTGCGCGCCCCGAGATCCTGCAGTGCTTCACCGACCTCGCCGGCTGGTCGACCTTCCTGGTCGCGCTGCTCCAGGATTTCGCAGGCCTCGCCGACGAGATCATCGACGTGCTGAACCAGCGGCCGCGCAACCCGGCGCTGCTCGCCAACGAGGCGCGCCACCTGGTGCACGACCTCAAGGACCCCGGTCCGCCGTTGGCCTTCCTGATCGCGCGCGAGACCGCGGTGGTGGCGATCCGCGACCTCCAGGGCCTGGAGTCGGCGCGCGTCGGTCTGCACCTCAGCACCCTCGCCCAGGCGGTGCTCAGCGCGGTGCTGCAGCGCCTGGTCACCGAGCAGGCGCGCCAGTGGGGCGTGCCAGTGCAGGGCGGGCGCCCGACGCGCTTCGCGATCATCGGCCTGGGCAAGCTTGGCGGCGGCGAGCTGACCTATGCGTCGGACACCGACGTGCTCTTCGTCTGCGATCCGGGCGGCCGCTGCCCGCGCGCCGACCACGACGGCGAGGAGTTCTGGCTGCGCGTCGCCCAGGGCCTGATGCGCACCTCCGCCGACAGCCGCCTCTACGAGATCGACCCGCGCCTGCGTCCGTGGGGCGAGCACGGCCCGCTGGTCGCGAACATGGAGGAGCTGCGCAACTACTGGGGCGCCCCGCGCGAGCTGTGGGAACGCATGGCGATGCTGCGCGCCTCGTACCTCGCCGGCGATCCGCGCCTGGCCGACGAGGCGCTGACGCTGATCCGCGGTGCCGCGC
>JACDGQ010000058.1 GCA_013821615.1 Planctomycetota bacterium | reverse complement strand
CATGCGCGGCGACGCCGAGGAGTCGGCGCTGCTGCTCCAGGATACCCAGGCGCGCATCATGCTCGCGGCGGCCTGCAACTACATCCAGGAGGGTTCGCGAATCGGCTGGGACCGCTATCCGAACACCGGCGCCGGCAGCAACGCCGGGGTCGGCACCAGCTATCCCGCGGCCACCGACAGCAACGACCCCTTCCCCGGTGCCAGCCCGGGCGCGAGCGGCTTCCCGGTGCACGAGGAGACCTTCGGCTGGGTCGACAACCGCGACGGCTCGGCCGGTCCGACCACGCAGGAGGGACGCATCTGCTACGACGCCTCGCTGACCGGCACGATGCCGTGGCAGGGCACTCCGGCGCGGCGCCCGGCCTGGCCGGCACCGACCAGCGTGGTGCGCTGCCCGATGTACGTGTGGCGGCGACCGCCCTGCGCGACCCAGCTGACCGCGAGCTACAATCCCATCCTGACCGACCCGACGCAGAGCGGCAATTCCGCCTACCTCTACCCGTTCCTGAGCAATCCCGATCCCCAGCCCGAGGCCGGCAATGGCTGGAACAAGACCACCAACGCGGTCTCGACCCTGCGCTACGACGACGGGCTGAATGGCGCCACGCGCGCAGACTTCATCCACGGCGATCCCACGCCACGCCCGCAGACGACCGGCAAGTCGTGGTTCCGCATCCTGCGCGAGGGCCCGGCGACCTTCGTGATCACCGTCGGCGCAGGCGGCACCCAGGGCTTCCGCACCTACGACGAGGCCGTCCAGCAGGGTCAGGCTGCGCTCTTCTCCAGCGACCCGGCGTTCTTCGCGGGACTCAGCGACCACGAGCTGCGGCTGTGGTACCGGGTCGAATGGACGGCGGCGGTCTCCGACGTGACCTACCACTGGAACCTGCACCACTACCTGGGTGCGCAGGACAACTACATCCAGTGGCCGCAGAACGCGAGCCACTCGTGGACCTACGGCTGCCGCAGCTCGGGCTTCGACCGCAACATGGGCGGGACCTTCCGCTGGATCGAACGTCTGCGCGTGGAGCCGACCAACTGGTGAGGTCCGGCAGCAAGCGCACCAATCCTGGTGCCGGCGCTCGACGCGCCCTACGGAGCGCTGGTCGGACGGGGAGAGGCGGCCGCGAGCACCAGCTTCACCAGCCGCTGGTTCCCGGCATCGTGCACCACCGCGCGGTCGCCGCAGATCGCGATCAGCCCCGGTGAGGCGAGCGAGCGCAGATCATTCCCCCCTGCCGCAGCGCCGAGAATCGCCAGCGGTCTGCCACCCGCTGCGGCGAACCACAACACGCGGTTGCGCTCCTGGTCTGCGATCAGCAGACGGCCGCGATCGCAGGCGAGATGGATGCGCGCCCCGAAGCGCTCATCCGGGGCGGTGCCCCAGGAATTCCAGCGCCGCTGCTCCTGCCAATCGCTGCCGGCAGGCGCGAATTCGACGACTGCCCCATCGATCGCCGCGAGCAGCGTGCGGCCGTCGCCCATCGCCAGCGAGGTCAGCTCCTTCCCGGGCTGTGCGGTGCGGAACGCGACCGGCCCGCCCACGCCGACCAGCCGCCCATTGCCGGCGAGGCGCAGGCTGCGCGCGCCGCTGGCGTCGGCGAGACAGAGGAAGGTGAAACCCTCGCCCTCCGCATAGGCCACGGCGGGGAAGACCCGGGCCGGACCGTGTTCGGCGCGATCCCACCACCCGGGCCGGTCGACCTTGTCGCGGTTGAGCCAATCGGTGTTCTCCATGCGCGCGCCGGAATGCAGCGGCAGCGCCCAATCGTCGCTGCCGTGCGCCCAGCGGTCCTGGCGGATCATCAGATTGGGGCCGGCGCGCACGATCTGGCTGGCGAGTTCGGAACCCTCGCCCTGCTGCGGGAAGCTGTCCGGCGTGGCGTCCCACGCATAGGCCAGGCGATCGGCGAAGACCGTGCCGTCGGCGTCGATGTTCAGCGCATCGCACGCAGGGCGGGCGGTGAACCACGCGATCAGGTGCATCGAGCGCGTCACGTCGGGCCAGGCGGCGAAGAACGGCTGACCCCAGGCGCCGCCGACCGCGTAGAGCCCCGGACGGATGCGCACGATGCCGCGCGCCACACCGAGTTCCTGCCGCCAGTCGGCGCCCACGCCGATCACGTAATTGCCCTGCATGCCCAGCACGGTTCCCGGCGCCGGCTCGAGATCCGCGGTGAAATGCGACAACTGACCCGAACCGCCGGCAAAGAAGCCGCCCTCGTCCCAGTGCAGGAAGTTCGCCGCCATGGCGATGCCCGGGCGGATGATCGCCCAGGGTTTGGGCCAGCCACCACCGCTGACCTCCATCCCGGCCACCAGCTTGTGCATCATGCCATCGTCGAAGTTCGCCTGCGAGCGCGTCCCGACATAGAGGTTGCCACCACCATCGGCTTCGACGATCCAGGCGTCGGGCAGACGCGCGAGCTCCTCGCTGCGACCGTCGGACGCGATCCACACCACCGCGCCCTCGGGCGTGATGGCGGCCATCCGCCCCGCCACCGCCGTGTGCGCGATGGCGCGCAGCTTGGCGCCGAGCGGTGCGAAGGCGCTGCCGGCGGCGGCCTCGATCGGCAGGCCGAACAACTCGCCACTCGCCAGCAGCAGCACCTGATCACCGAGCAGGGAGATGGTGTCGTAGCCGCTGTTGCTGCGCGGCGCGGTGAAGCGGGCGAGCTGGCGGCCATCCAGGCTCAGCCGCGAGACTGCGCTGTCGTCCAGGCGCGTCCATAGCGCACCGCGCCGGTCGAGCACCAGGCCGCAGCCGACCAGGTTGCCGTGCCCGCGAAAGCCCAGATCGGTGGTCTGCTGGATGAGCGCGGGCCCTTGCCCGCCGGTGTTGCCGATGACTCCGGCGCTGGCGATGGCGGCCTCGCCCGCCAGCAGCGCGCCGGAGCACACCAGCGTGATGGCGAACAGGCGGAGCGTGCGGATCATTTGGCCTCCAGGAATCGGACGGTGCCCCAGGCGTTGGGGAAGAGCATGATCTCGCCGGGCACATCGTTGACGAGGCCGGTCGCCTGGTTCGACCAGTAGGAGCGCAGCTGGTCCATCTGCCCGTCCGGGTCGCCGAAGATCGCGCCGAAGTCCGCGCGGTAGTCGCGGCCCGCCGCGGGCTTCAGTCCCAGGTCCGCCAGCGGGATCGCCGCTTCGATGGTGCAGAAGCCGCGGTTGGTGCGCGTGCGCCCGACGACCGCGTTGATCCGCACCCGGTCGAGCCGCTGCACCACATCGACTTTTTCGGTGCGCCAGGGCGAGGAGAACGGCACCGGATCCTTGGCGCCCGGCACGCGGTGGCGGTAGAGCATCGCCACCGGCTTGCCCTGGAACGGTGCGATCAGCAGGCGCAGATCGCCCGGCACGGGTGCGACGCGGTTGGCGAGCGCGCCGGCATCGGTGCCGAGCTGGAGGTCCACCGAATCGCCGCTCTTGAACAGCATGCGCTCGTCCGCGCCGTGGTTCGACCACGGCGATTCATCCTCGACGGTCCAGCGCACATACAGCGAGGTCGCGTCCCAGCCGGCCTGGACCTGCACCGGGAACAGCCCGCTGCGGTCCCATTTCGCGACCGGCTCCGCCGGCCAGCCGCCGCCGCTGCCATCGAGCGCGGGCGGCACCTTCAGCGACGGGATGGTGCCACTGCGCGGTTCCGCACGGCCCGCCACCACCGCCTGCGCGCGGCGGTCGGCCGCGTCGATCTGCGGCGGCGTCACCGTCAGCTTCCCGCCCGCCCCGCGCACGATGCTGTCGAAGCCGCGCAGCGTGAAGAGGCGGTAATCGGTGTGCCCGCTGAGCAGGCGGTAGACCTTGTCCGAGCCGCGGCAGAAGGAGCCGCCGAAGCACTCGCCGCCGATCAGGTAGGCGTCGACCACCGACCCCATGCGCACGTCCTTGAAGAACTCGTCGACATAGAAGCCGTCGCTGGTCAGGGCGAAGAAGCGGCCGTGGTTGCCGTTGAGCACGAAGACATCGGTCTTGCCGTCGTCCAACGGCGCATTGCCGAGGAAGAACAGCGCGCCCTGGAGTTCGCCGATCGACGGCAGCGGGGCGCCGTGCGAACCGTGCACGCCCGACCACCTGTTCGGGTACGTCCAGCGCAGGGCGCCGTCCGGGCCGTAGCATTTCAAGTGGTCCACGGCGTTGAGGAACAGCACGCCATTGCGATCGGTCAGCGATGACTCGTTGCCCCAGTGCTCCGGCAGCGTCGGCTTCGCCGCCGCCTCGCCCTCGGCGAGTGGTTTCCAGCGCGGCGCACCGGACGGATGCCAGCCGAGCAGCGGCAGCTCGAGCCGCCAGGTGCCGGGCCGCCCGCCGAGATCCTTGAAGAGCGGCACGACCAGGTCGAGGCCCTCGCTGTCCGCACCCCAGTAGCCGCCGCCGAAGCGCTCGCCGAACTCGAGTTCATCCGCCTGCATCACGCCATCGCCGTTGGCGTCGCTCCATACGAAGATGTCCCACATCGACGGCAGGCGGCCCTCCGGCAGCTGCTTGCGCTTCTCCGGCGTGTCGAAGCCGCGCTTCTGGTAGTAGGACTCGAGGAATTGCGGCGGCACGCGGCTGCCCAGGCCCAGGCAGTGGCCCATCGCCGAGCCGTACTGGGCGAGCAGCCGCCCGCTGCCGTCGGGCAGCAGCTCGACCAGGCTGCAGCTGCTGCCGTAGCCGAGCAGGAAGGTGCGCCCGTCGCGGCGCAGGAAGCGCCAGTGCATCGCGCCCGGCAGCGCGTCCGCCGCCGCGAACAGCACGCTCGCCGGCCGCGCGGTGCGGTGCGCCGGATCGAGCTTCCAGATCGCGCCCTGACCGATGGCGCGTCCGGCATCGGCGCCATCGAGGCCGCCGCCCGAGGCGCCGTAGCTGGTCGAACCGAACTTCTCCAGCGCGACGCGTCCGCTCTTCAGATCCCAGGCGAGCACGCGCTTGGGATTGAAGCGGTTCTCGGTCACCCACAGCCAGCCGTTGGCCGCCAGCGCCAGCGCCAGCGGACGCACCATGCGCTCGGCATCATAGGCCCCGGCGTAGGCGCCGCCCGGCTTGCCCAGGCGGCCGGTCTCGCGGCCGGTGCCCGCATCGAGGATGACGATCTGCGCTGACGCCTGGTCGATGACGTAGAGCTTCCCATCCCCACCCGCCGCCATCGCGCCGGGCTGCAGTTTCCCGGCGGCGAGGAATGGCGCCGGCCGCTCCGAACGCGCGGAGAAGCGCACGATCGCGCCCGCGCTGACCGCGAGCAGCGACCCATCGGGCAGACCGAGCAGCGCGCCGGGATCCGCCAGCGGGATGGTCGCCACCTGCGCACCCGACGCCGCCGTGAAGACCAGCAGCGCCTGATCCGCGCGGCTCGCCACGACCAGGCGATCGCCCCACGCCGCGAAACCCGCGAGGCTGAAGCCTTCCCACTTCGCCTGGCTGAACGCGGCATCGTCCTTGCCGAAGCCGTTCATCGCCGCCGTGCCCCACACGATCTCCTTCTGGCCATTGCCGAAGGGCAGCCAATCCGCGCCGGGCTTGTAGCGCAGCAGGATCTGCTGCTTGCCGTTGTCCGCCGCGGCGAACACCTCCGCGCCATCCGTCGCCAGCAGGAAGTGGCTCGGCACCGTCGGCGCGCCCCAGCTCTTCTTCTTCACCCCCTGCAGATCGGTGAGCGCGCCCTGGTAGCCGGCCTCGGCGCAGGGGCTGAGGATGTGCACCTGGTCGCCGACCGCCACGACCGCGGTGAAGCAGCTGTGGTCCGGCCCCCACATGTCGGTCCCCGACCCGGTCTTCCACGGCGGCGCGCCATCGTTGCAGAACGAATACTGGTAATCGGGCGTGATCCCCGCGTGGTGCAGCGAACGCCAGGTGTAGTCGCCGGGCGCCACCACCTTGCCGTCATCGTCGAGCAGATCCCACTCCACGCTCTGCCGGCCCTTCGCGAACGGCTGGCCGCTGACCAGGTTGCGCACCCGCCGCCCCTGGGCGTCGTCGATGGCGATGGTCGCCTTGCCGTTCAGCGGCTGGTCGAAGGCCAGCGCCACGCGCGCGCGCCGGTCGGCCACGCGCAGCCGGTAGCCGTTGAGGTCGAAGGCCTGCCAGTCCTGGGGATCCTTCGCCAGCTCATCGTGCAGGGCGCGGCCGTCCTGGTGGCGGTAGCGGACGCGGTAGAGCGGCTGCCCGTCGATGGTGCCGGGGAAGGTCGCGGTCGCGGCGAGGCGCAGCCGCGCCCATTCGGCGTCACTGCCCGCCAGGGCTGCGGCGGGAATGGCGAAGGCGAAGCGGAAGCGTCCCGCCGCAGTGCCACGCAGTGGACCCGGCGCGGTCACCACCTGCTGGCGCACCGCCGCGACCGCGAGCACGACCAGCGGCGGTTCCGTGCACCCGGGGATCGCGTCGATCTCCAACGCCACGCTCAACCCCTGGGCATCCTGATGCAGGGCGATGCGCGCGGGCGTGGCCACGCCGCTGGAGATCGGCTCGAACTCCGCCTCCTGCCAGTCGCCCACGCCGCCCTCGGCCGCGCCGGCGGCTGCTCCCCGGGTAAGCGCGAGGATCGACAGCAGCAGCAGCAGGATGATGGGCAGGCGCATGGGATGGTCCTGGGAGATGATGGGCATGGCGCGACCGCTCACTCGCAGGTGAGCACGCCCCAGGTGCGGGGTTCGAGCACCAGCTCCCACACCTCGTCGGCGACGAAGTCGGTGGCGAGGTTGCTCCAGTGGCTGCGCACGACCGTGTCGTCACCTGCCGGATTGCCGTAGGTCACGCCGAAGTCGCCGCGGTAGGTCGCCCCGGCGGTGGCCTGCATGCCGAGGTCGGCGAGCGGGATGGCCGCCTCGACGACATACCCGTGCGCCGCCTTGTCGACCTTCACGGTTATCTTCGCGTTCTTCAGCACCTCGACGCTCTCCATCTCGTAGCCGCCCTTCATCGTACCGGAGTAGAATTTCCGCGGGTGCTTCGCGCCGCTGGCGAAGGGCCGGTACAGCACCGCCACCGCACCCTTGCCCTGCGGGTCGCCGATCGACAGGCGCAGGTCGCCGGGCGCGGCCTTGGCCCTGCTCGCATCCGCCTGGGGAGCGGTCGCGAGCTGGAAATCCACGGTGTCGCCCTTGGCGTACATCACCGCCGGTTCGGTCGCGCCGTTGATCCACGGCGTGGCATCGTTGGCCACCGTCCAGCCCAGGTAGAGCGTGGTCGCGTCATAGGCGGCGCTGCAGGTGACGCCGGATCCGCTCTTGCTGAACGCGACCGGCTTGGCCTCATTGAAATCCGCGCGCACGTCGCCGGTGAAGGCCACCGTCCGGTGATGCAGTGGTGCGCTCTTCACCGCGGTCGCGCCGGCGAGTAGCGCCTGGCGGAAGCCCACCGCCTGCAGCGCATCCGCCGCACTCACGGCGAAGCTGCCCGCCGCCAGCTTCTGCACCGCCTCCAGCCCCACCACCTTGAGATCGATGAAGGCGGACTTGCCCGCCTGGATGTAGAGCTGCCCATCCCGGGTCGCCGCGATCGCGCCGCCGAAATCCTCGGCGCCCATGCCGGGCGGGGTGTTGTCCATGATCGCGCCCGGGATGCAGGGCTCGGGCCACTGCACCTTGAGGCCATCCGGCTGGAACAGCGCGGACAGGTAGTAGCCGCTGCCGGTGAGCAGGTGCCACTCGCCTTTGTCGGTGGCGATCACGAAGAGGTCGCCGATCGGGTCCGGCAGCTTCACCGATCCCACCACGTCGTAGGCGCCGCGGATCATGCCGACCGCGGCCGGCGGCGCGCCGTGCCCACCGTGCACGCCGGTGTAGTTGTCGGGGTAGCTCCAGGCGAGCGTGCCATGCTCGACGTCCCAACACTGGAAGTCGCTGTGCTCGGCGCCGTACAGGCCGTTGTAGACCATCAGTTTCCCATCCTCGCTGCCGCAGCCGATGCGCGCGCCCATGCCTCCGCGCTGTTCGGCATCGGCAGGTCCCGCCATCACCTTGGAGGCGGTCGGATCGTAGACCGGCGCACCGCACGCGGTCCAGGACACCGGCGCCAGGCGGTAGCGCGAGCCATAGAAGATCATCGTCTGCGTCATCGGCATGTACCAGCCGGTCACCCAGCCACCGAGCTTCACGTCATGGGTCTTCACCTCGTCCGGCTGCTCCTTGCCGTCGTCGTTGGCGTCCGCCCACACCGTCATGCCGGTGTCCGCGCCCTGGGCCTTGGTCGCGCGCAGCTCGGTGCGCAACTTCCACACGCCCGCTGAAAGCCGTTCGTAGATCGCCACTGTACCATTGCTCCACTGGTCGGCGCCCATGGCGGCATAGAGGTGGCCGTTTGGCCCGCGGCCGAGGCGCGCCTGCGGCGAATCGCGGCGGTCGAACACGCCGATGCAGGTGGCGGTGCCGGTCTCCGCGTCAATGCGCCACTCGCTGCCGTGGCCGATCAGCATGTGCGGATCGTCGGGCGAGATCGCGCCACCACCCGCGCCGTAGGCCGTCGGTCCGAAGAATTCGCGGACGAACGCGCCGCTCGCCGCATCCCAGACCGAGATGCGCTTGGGCGTCGGATCGCTCTCCATCACCCACAGCCGCCCGCGCGCGTCGACGCGCAGACCGGCGACGAAGCGCATCCCGTCCTTCTCCCACGGCCCGGTGAGCGGACGCCCGCCGGCCTTGCCGATGGTGGCACGGGGCTTGCCTGTGGCGCTGAAGATCTGGACCTGGTTCGCCGGCTCACCGAGCCCGACGTAGAAGCATCCGGCCGCGTCGATGGCCAGACTGGTCGCGTTGACCAGGCCGGTGATCACCGGCACCGCTGCGCCACCCTGGGGGTCCAGACGCAGCAGCGATGTGCCATCCGACAGCACATAGGCGCGTCCATCGGCCGCGATCTCGAGGTCGCCGGGCCGGGGCACCGCCAACGTGGCCAGGGCCTTTCCGGTGCCGGCATCCGCGACCACCACCACATCGGCGGAGGGCTGCTGCGCGCCCCACGGCGTGCGCGGTCCGTAGGTCAGCCACAGCTTGCCGTCGGCGGCGTCGAGGCCGGAGAGCCGCACGCCATCCGCTCCTGCCGCAGCCGTGCGCGCGCGCACGTCCGCCGAAAGGCCCGCGATCGCCGACATCGCGGCCTCGTCGCTCCCGGGCCAGGGCGAATACGTTCCATCCGCCGTCTTCAAACGGTAGAGCATGTTGCCCTGGCCGGGATCATAGACGTAGGCGATGCCGGCGCTGGCGGCGATCAGCGCCGCGCCGCCGAAACCCCCGCGCTTGTGCCGCCACTTCACCACGCCATCGAGATCGGTGCAGACCACCGCCGCGCCCGCCTCGGCGCCGCTCCAACCCAGCAGCATGGTCTCGCCGGTGGTGGCCACGCCGGTCGGCGTGCCCATGTCGCCGCCCCAGTTGCCGCCGGGCGAATCGAACGGCGCCTTGCCGGCGTTGCTCGCCCAGCCGACCAGGCGCAGGCCAAGCCCTTTGTGCCAGATCGCGTCCCAGGTGTAGTCGCCCGCGACCACCGCCTCGCCCGGACGGCGGTAGCTGGTGTTGGTCAGGCCATCCCACTTCACGCTGTTCGCGCCCTTCGCGAACCACGCCGCGTTGAGCAGCTGCCGCACCACCTGTCCCTGCGCGTTGCGCACGTTGAGCGACACGTACCCGTCGTCGGGCATGGTGAACGGTAGCGTGACGAAGCCGGCGGATTCGTGCTTGGCGTAGAGGCCGCCCCAGTCGATCTGCGGCTGGCCGCCCGCGTCCATGCGCACCGGGAATTCGCGGCCGTCGCTCAGGCGCACCGCAGCGGGCTCGAGCCGGGCGTGCGCGGCGAAGGTGCCCGCGCCCCACGAGGTGCCGTTACCGAAGGTGAAGACGCGATCGATGACCACCCCGGCCTTGAAGATGTCCTTGGTGGTGACGCGCATGCGCGACTCGGTGCCGAAATTCGGCTCCACCGTGACGCCGACCTGCGCGCCGGTCGCGGGCTTCCACCCGGCGGGCGCGAGCACGCTCCAGGGGATGGACAGTTCCTGCACGTAGCCCTTGCCGTCGGCAGTGCGCACGAAGGCCTGCGCGCCGCCCTTGGCCTTCGCGTCCTTGAGGCCACCCTGATCGAACTTCGCGCCCCAGGCGAGGTCGATCACGTCCTTGCCATCACGCCCGCGCCACGCGGTCACGTGCGTGGTGCGCTGCGTCGGCGGCTCGTCCCGGCCGAAGTCCGGCAGGCCCTGCGCCGCGATCGACAGGCGCAGCTGCAGGCAGTCGCCCGCGAACCCCTGGTCGCCAGAAACCAGGCCCGGATTGTTCATCGGCGTGTCGTCGTTCCAGCGCGCCAGCACGTAGAGGTTGTCCTGGTCGTACATCAGGTGCAGCCAGCTCGCGAAGCGGCCGCGCAGATTCTCGACATCGCTGCAGACGAAGACGCCGCCGGACAGATCCCAGTCCGCGAAGGCGCCGTCGACCACCACCGGGCCCGGCGCGGGGATGATGGGGATGCCGTGGTTCTCGGTCTCGGTGGCGGCGAGCATGCCGGCGGCGCAGACGGACGCAGCGAAGGCCAGCAGCAGGGAGGCGGGTCGCATGGGAGTCCTTGAGCGGAAAGGGGGCACCGGATGGCAGGGAATCTGTACAGTACAGAAGAGTACAGGATTCGCAATGTGACGTTGAGTAAATTTGTAAAATCTTTTATTATATAATGTTATGATTTCATCTCGATCGGCGTGAAGTCTCCACCTGTACATTACAGAGGCGGGAGATAGGCTCTGTACGGAGCCTGGGCCATGGACGATACCCGAAAAAGCGCCCCCTGGCTGACCGAGCGTCTCCGCCAGCGCGTTGCTTCCGGTGAGTGGGCGCCAGGCACCATGATCCCGGGCCGGCGGACACTCACCCTCGAGTACCGCGCCGCCCTCTCCACGGTCGAAAAATCCGTCGCCACGCTCATCGCCGAAGGCCTGCTGCGCGCGGATGACCGGCGCGGCACCTATGTCAGCACGCCGTCGGCGCCCGCCGCCCTTGCGAGTACGCCTGCTTCACGGACGCAGGTGTATGCGAACGTCGGCCTGGTCGCGGGCTTGGTGCCGTATGATTCCCCAGCCGTGCGCCGCGAGCAGTGGCCCGCGCGCATGCTTGAGGCCTGCGAGCACGCGCTGGCGGCGGAGCCCGGGGTCAGCCACACCTTCATCAACATGGAACCGGAACCCGGCCGCTCCGAGGATCCCGACGCTGCCGTGCGCCGGCTGCAGGCCGACGCGGTGGACGCGGTGATCTTCATCGAGCCCGACGCCAGCGGCCGGCGCATGATCCGCACCTTCGTCGCGGCCGGCACCCCGGTGGTCTGCGCCGCCCTCGATCCGGTCCTGGAGCGCGTGCCGCACGTGTGCGCCGATGACCTCGCCGGCGGCGCCCTCGCG
>JACDGQ010000732.1 GCA_013821615.1 Planctomycetota bacterium | reverse complement strand
GGAAGACCTCCATCAGGCCGACCACGGTCCCCATCAGACCCAGCCACGGCGCGACCTGCGCGGCGATCTGGATCACGCCCAGGCCGCGCTCGATCCCCGCGACCTCGCGCTGGGCGCAGGCGCGCGCGGCCAGGCGCATGGTCTCGGGCCCGCGCTCCTGGGCGAGCAGGCCGGCGCGCAGCACCCGGGTCATGGCGTCATCACCCGTCAGTCCGGCCAGGGCCTGCGCGGGACCGGAGCGCAGCAGCGCCTCGTTGCAGGCGTCACGCACCGCGGCGAAGCGCCGGCGCAGCGGCAGCAGGCGCCAGGCGCGCTCGATGGCGATGGTCAGCGCAGCGAGCGAGACCAGGGCGATGAGGGCGACGGTCAAGCCGCCATGCTCGATGATGTGTCGCAGGACGGAGATCATGGCCACGGGCTCCGGGCAGGGTGCTGGGGACGCCTGAGCGGCGGCGTGCCGACCATGCATCCTGGGCGGCAGCGTTGGGCGGAACCGGGAAATGCTCCACATTTTCCGCGCGCCGGCCAGCAACCGGCCCGCAGCGTCGGGTACGCCGGCACCCGCCTGTCCAGCACCAGGTCCGGCCGTGACTGGGCTGGGGACGCGTGCGATTGATTCCGGCGGCGCGATGGTCTAGAGTCGGGCATGGTCGAAAGCCCGTCCTCGTCAGGCATCATCACGGCCGAACTGGTGCCGGTGCTGGTGGGCACCGCCGGACTGGTCGACGGGGAGTGCTTCCTGCTCGACAAGGGCATCGACGTGATCATCGGGCGCAGCCGCTCCTGCGACATCAGTCTGCGGCGCACCACCGCCTACCTCAAGACCCCGGCCCTGGCGCGCGACGGGGACCACGACTTCAACACCGTCAGCCGCCGCCACCTGCGCATCCAGGTCACCGGCACCGTCGCCGCGATCAACGACCTCTCGACCAACGGCACCTTCTTCAACGGCGAGCCGATGCGCGAGCCCCAACGCGTCGACCTCAGCCTGGGCAGCTGCAACCTGCGCCTGGGCACGCGCGAGTGCTTCCAGCTCGCCCTGCTGCCCAAGGACGACCCCCGGGTCCGCGACCTGCAGCCGGTCAGCAGCATGGCCAAGGAAGCCGAGACCGACCCGCGCGAGCTCTGATCCGGCTGCGGCCCGCAGGCTGCCGCCAGCGATTGGCGCGGCGTGTGCGTTCCTCCCCCTTACGGAGGACCGTCATGCAATCGGCCACCTTGCCTGAGATCATCGCCCCGCGCACCCCTGAGCCCGCCCGTACCGGGGCCCGCGCCGACGCGTCCGAGAGCCCATTCTCCACCACGCTGGAGCAGGTGCATCACGACGAGGCGCGTACCGCCAAGCCCGCCCAGGACGGTCCCGCCAGGCCGTCGGACCAGGCGTCCAAGCCGGTCCGCGAGGCCCGTGACGATGCTCCGGACGCCGCGGAGACCGGCTCTCCGGCCGCCACGGACGGGAAGCCGGCACCGGCGAAGCCGGTCAAGGCTGATGGCACGGACCAGGCTTCACCCGATCCCACTGTGCCCGTCATCCTGCCGACCGATCCCGCTCTGCCGGCGATCCCGGTCGAGGTCGCCGTAGCCGTGACGGCCGCTCCCCAACCCATCCCGCTCGTCCTTCCGGACGCCTTGGCCCTTGGCGATACGCTGCCCGTGAGCACGCAGACGCAGGGGCAGTTCCCGCTCCCCCTGCCGACGCCCGGCCTGGCGCCGTCGGCGGCGACCGCGACCGAGAGCCTCACCACTGGACTGCCGCCCGCGGCGACCCAGGCGGCGCTCGCCGCGCAGCTGGCGGCCCTCGCCCAGGCTGGCAAGGACAGCGGTCCCGCCACTCCGGCGGCCACGGACGCCAGCGCCACCACCACCCTGGGAACGGGTGCCACCGCGCCAGCAGATGCCAGCCTGCTCGCAGCGCTTTCTGCTGCGGCCGGCACCATTGCGCCGGTCAAGGACGCCAAGGAAGACAAGACGACGACGCCGGCGGAAGTGAGCAGCGGCGATGGCGGCGCAGCGGCGGCGTCCGCCGCGATCCCGCTCCCCACCCCGGTGGTGAACGCGGCCAGTGCGCCGGCGGCAAAGATCCAGGCCTCCGCGATCTCGCTGGGCGACAAGGCCAGGAAGGCCGCACCCGACTCCGGCAAGACCACCAGCGAATCCGCGGCCGCCAAGAGCGGCAGCGCCTTCGACGGCCTGGGCCAGCAGCCGGGCGGCACCACCGCGCCGACCGCGCCCACGGCGCCGGTGCAGCGTCCGCTCTCCGAGACCATCGCCGCGCAGGATGCGCTGGCGGCCGCCGGCAACGCCGCCGAGAAGGCGGTCTCGCAGCAGGTCGGCAAGGCGCTGGTGCAGACC
>JACDGQ010000057.1 GCA_013821615.1 Planctomycetota bacterium | reverse complement strand
ATAAATCTTACGTAAATCCCGCTCATCATAAATCGAGTCGGACACGACTTGCAGAGAATTATCACGTCGCAACCAGACGAGAGCCATTTGTGCGACTGGATTTAGGGAGATCCCAGGACTGGGCGTCCAGGGGCTCACGCCCGGGGCCAATTTCTTTCGCCCGCTCCGCGGGCTGGGCCTTTTTTTTCCAATCCAAATCCCAGGGCTCACGCCCTGGGCTGGTTTCTTCCGCCTGCTCCGCAGGCTCATGCGCTGGCTTTGACCGGGAATTTCCCATGGTCACGAGCTGTCATTGGGTCACGCCGTAGCCATCAGCCATCAGCCATCAGCCATCAGCCATCAGCCATCAGCCATCAGCCATCAGCCCAAACACCGCGACCCGGCGGATTCCCGTCGGGTCGTGGCGCGACATCCATGGCGCGGGCTGATCAGCGCTCGACGTACTTCGAGATCTTCTTGCTCGCCGAGGCGACCTGCTCCTGGGTCTTGATGTCGGTCAGCTTGAGGTCGACCGCGTAGAACTTCTGCTTCCGGCCGCCGTCCTGGTCGTCCTGGACGTTGATCGCGCCGAGGATCAGGAAGTCGGCGCCCAGTTCCTGGAAGCTCTCCTTGCGGGTGGCCTCGCTGGCGTGCACGTCCTGCTCCTTGCGCTCCTCGCGCGCCTGGTCGGTCTCGGAGTTGCTCGCCACGGCGCGCGCCTTGCCCGAATCGACCAGCGCGGTGATCAGGTCGTTGGTGAAGATGTCGGTGGCGATGACGTCGCCGTTGGAGCGCACCACGATGCGGCCGATCTTCACGATCGGCTTCTGGCCATTGTGCGCGGTGCGGAAGTCGTCGGCCCAGCTGCGCGTCAGGAACTGGTTGATGACCGACTCCGCCGTCTCGCGGCTGTCGGTGGCGTTCCAGTTGCCGGACAGGTCGCGCACGGAGTTCGGCGACTCGCGGGTGACCTTGGTGTCGCCGCAGCCGCTCATCATGGCGAGGGCGGGGACGAGCAGGGCGATGGTGAGGCGGAGCGTGGCGCGCATGGTCGGGGAATCCTTGGGGGGTGCGGGAATGGTGCGGGAAACGCGCAGGAGGGAAGGACGAAGGTCAGGGGCGCAGTGCCGGTTCCGGATAGGTGCGCACCGGCACCACCACCAGCCGCCCGGCCGGCACCTTCACCGTGCCGAGGTCGACGGTGCCGTAGGTGGTCTCCAGGCGCAGCGCGTAGCTGCCCGCCGGCAGATCGAGCAGGCGCGCTTCGATGTGATCGGGCAGGGTCGACCACGAGCGCGTGTCCGCGACCTCCGACAGCGTGGCGGCGGCCGAGGTCAGCAGGTTCAGCCCGGCGCCCAGCAATTCGCCCAGGCCGTCGTTGCGCTTGGTCAGCTCGTGGGTGACGGTGCCGGCCGCGACCTGCTTGGCCGCGGCGCGGATCAGGGTCTTGACCAGCAGCTTCGGCTGCTCGTCCTTCAGCGTGGCGCGGGCGTAGGCGTCGAGGTCGCTGACCACCTCCAAGGTGCGGATGGTCTCCGACCCGCCCGCGGCGGGGATGGCGCGGATCGCGGCCGGCGGCGGGTTCACGCGGTCGGGCCGGTGCACCGGCAGGGCGAAGCCCATGAAGGCCGCACCGCCCGGGGCGAGCAGCCGGTTGATGACCTCGCCCGGCACCGGGATCGCCGCCCAATGATTGACGATCTCGCTGCCCGGGCCCTTGGCGTAGAAGCCCAGGCCACCGATGGTGAAGCTGGTGCCGCTGATGCCTGCCGCGCGCTCGTCGCTGCTCGGCGGATGCGGGAAGCCGCCCACCGCGATGATGCGGATGTCCAGCACTTCGGGATGGGCGATGAAGCCGACGTGGTTGAGGATCAGCACCATGCCCGCACCCGGCGCGAGCTCGGCCTGCTGCAGACGCGGGTCGCCCGGCTGGAAGCCGAACTCGGCCAGGCGCTGGTCGAAGCCCTCGCGGTCGTAGCGCCGGCAGGTGCGCACCAGCAGGGTGTCGAGCAGTTCGGGCCGCGCGCGCGCCTCGTAGCGGAACGGCTGGTCGCCGGTCAGCACCCTGGTCTGATGCGCGTAGCCCTGCACCGCGCGCTTGAGCATGGCGTCGGCGAACTGCAGGTCGCCCTCCGCGCGCGCCGCCAGCGGCGGGCACCAGGTCAGCGCCGCCGCCAGCACGCGGCCGAACGGATCGTCTTCGTAGCGGTGCGAGCCCGCCGCGTCCTCGGTCTCCTTGAGCTGGTTGATGGTCAGCCGGCGCGCAAAGCTGATCGCGCGCCCATACTGGTCGTCGGCGGGGACCGCCGCCGGGGTGCCGGCCGGCGCCGCCACCGGCACCGCCGCGGCGGTGCTGTGATCGATCACCGGCGGCAGGTTCGCGAAGTAGGTGGTCTTGAGGCCGAGCAGTCCGGTGCTCAGCTCCGCCTGCACGGTGCGGTTGAGCGCGCGGTAGTAGTCGAGCTGGATGTGCTCGAAGGCGTTGCCCGCGTAGTCGCGCAGGGTGTCGTTCGCCACCATGGTGCCGGTCTCGGTGACGATGCCCTTCTTGCGCCGCTCGTCGACCAGGTCGGCGGCCGCGTCCAGGTGTCGGTCGCTGAGCTGCCAGTCGCCCTGCAGGTGCCCGAGCATGCCGCGCTCCAGGTGCCAGAGCAGCGCTTGTTTGTCCGACAGCGAGCCGCTGACCGCGGGCGCACCACCCGCCTCCTTGGGCTCGCCGGTGTCGTAGCTGCCGCACAGATCGTTGATGTTGGCGGCCGCCTGCGCGAAGCGCCCTTCAGAGGCCTCGACCAGCGCCGACTTGCGCAGCTTCTCGGTGGTGCGCGGCGTGTTGCAGCCGGGCGCCACCAGGCAGGCAATGCCGGCGACCAGGACGGTCAAGACGCGGACGGTGGGCATGGGGGTGCGGCCTCGGGAGCTTACCCATGGTGCCGCCGGCCGGGAGTCTGTCCAGAAACCCGCGGTACTCCCTGATGGCGGTGCCCTGGTAGGGGACGTTCCTCCTGCGTTGACTCGCCCGCCCAGCTCCCTATGTTCCTCGCCCCACACGGTCCTTGTAGCTCATCTGGTTAGAGCGCAAGATTGTGGCTCTTGAGGTAGCGGGTTCGATTCCCGTCAAGGACCCCAGTGTAACCCCGGTAAGGCGTATGCTTTACCGGGGTTTTGTTTTTTGTGCGCGGCAGCGCAGCTGTTCCCGGCGCCGGCCGTCCCCAGCACGTCCGCTCCGAGCGCGCGCCGGCACTCCCATGCCTCGCATGTCCGCACTTGCGAAGTCCTGCGTAAAGCAGCTGATCCGACGCGCATTCACCGTTCGGCACGCAGTGCCCAGCGTATTGTCCAGACAACGCAAGGCGGGGGTACCGGTAATACTAACATACGCTCCAGCGAACGGGTCGCCCATGCTCCATCTTCCAGTCCTGCCTGCTTGGCGCCGGCTGCCTCCGTGCGGGTCGCCGGAATGGGGGGTAGAGTCGGTACTACGCATGAGACTGCTGTGCTTGTTCCTGTTCCTCGGACTCGCTCTCGCCCCGGGCTTCGCAGGTGGTGGTCTGGTGGCCGCGGAAGCCGAGGTCCAGAATGGCACCGCCGTCGCCCTGCCGCCACTCAGCGAAGCGCGGGCAGCCGGTCGTGTGAAATCGTCGTATCTGAAAAACGGTGCCGCGACCACGCCGCCGACCTCAGCGGGTGCGCCGGCCGCGAATCTCGCCGGCTTCAAGGCCCAGCTCGCGCCGGTCTTCAAGACCACCTGTACGGTCTGCCACGGAGCGGATAAGCAGAAGGGGAAGTTCCGCGTCGACACGCTGGATCCGGATCTGCTGAAAGGGCGCGACGTCGAGAAGTGGCTGAAAGTCTACGATGTGGTGAGCAATGGCGAAATGCCGCCGGAGAACGACCAGCATCTCCAGCTCGATGATCCGCAGCGCAGCGCCATGGTCGCCTGGCTGGGCGCGGAGCTGCAGAAGGCTTCCCAGGCCCAGCGCCAGGGGCAGGGCCCGACCTCGTTCCGGCGCATGGCCCGCTACGAGTACAACTACGCACTCCAGGACCTGCTCGGCCTGCCTTACGAATTTGTCACCAGCCTGCCGCCCGAATCCGTCTCCGAGGACGGCTTCACGAACGGCTCGCACATGCTGCAGATGTCGGCAATGCAGCTCGAGTACTACCGCCAGATCGCGCTCACGGCGCTCAGGAAGGCCACCATCCATGGCGACCGCCCGGCGCTGGTGACCTACCAGATCCCGATGCAGGAGGCGATGGACATCGCAGTGCGGCTGAAGGAGAAGGAGGTCGACTTCAAGGGCAAGGACCGCAACCGCGGCGGTGGCGAGGCCTTCATCGTCAACCGGGACACCGGCAAGGGCGTCGTGTACGGCTGGTCCTACGATGGTGGCAAATGGGGCCACAAGCCCGACGCCACGCCGGGGAACGACCCGGCGGTCACGCCGGTGGTCGCCGTCGTCCCGCCTGGGGCCAAGCTGATGCTGGATCTCGGCGACTATCTGCCCGACGAGGGCGCCATGCGTGTGCGCATCCGCGCGGCGCGGTCGCTGCCGCAGGATCGCGGTTACGCCGGCCTGCGCCTGATCTTCGGCGGCCAGACCAGCAACAACGCCAACTTCCTGCAGATCGTCGGCGCTGGCGACTGCGCGGTCACGGGGGCGGCCGACCAGCCGCAGATCATCGAATTCCGCGTGCCGCTGGGCGAGATCCCGCGCAACCCGTTCCGCAAGATCTCCAAGCTGGGCGCCATGCCCAATCCGGCGGAGGTCCTGACCATCCAGCACGTCGGCGGCGCCGGACACCAGGGTGACGGCGGGCCGCTCAACGTGCTCATCGACTACGTCGAGATCAGCGCGCCCTGCTACGAGCAGTGGCCGCCCAAGACCTACACCGACATCTTCGTGGCCGGCGATCGCGGCAACGAGGTGAAATACGGCCGCGACGTGCTCAGCCGCTTCATGGCGCGCGCCTGGCGCCGGCCGGTCGCGGCCCAGGAGGTCGACCAGTACATGACCCTGTTCGCCGCGTACCGGCCAAGCTTCACCAACCTCGAAGACGCCATGCTCGAAGTCATGGCCACCGTCCTGACCGCGCCGGATTTCCTCTACCTGACGCAGCGCACTCCTGCAGCGGGGTCCGGGAATGCGAAGAGGATCAACGACTTCGAACTCGCCAGCCGTCTGGCGATGTTCCTGTGGTGCAGCATCCCCGATCAGGAACTGCTCGACCTCGCCCGCACGGGCCGGCTCAGCGACGCGCAGGTGCTGGGCGCGCAGGTCGCGCGCCTGCTGGCGGATGCGAAAGCCCAGCGCTTCGCGCAGAACTTCGTCCGCCAGTGGCTGGGCCTGGACGCGCTCGACCACCTCAACGTCGACATGCAGCAGTACCATGGCGTGTACGACGAGGCGTTGAAGGACGCCATGACCCAGGAGCCGATCGCGTACTTCGCCGAAGTGCTGGCGCGCGATGCCAGCATCATGGATTTCATCCATGCGGATTACGCCATGGTCAACGAGCGCCTGGCGCGGCACTACGGTCTGCCCGCGGTCGACGGCCCCGACTTCCGCCGGGTGGCGATCGATCCCGCGAGCAATCGCGGCGGGATCCTGACCTGCGCGGGCGTCCTGGCGATGAACTCGGACGGCAAGGATTCGCATCCCCTGAAGCGCGGCGTGTGGGTGTTGAAGCGCATCCTCGACGATCCGCCGCCACCCCCGCCACCCAATGTCCCGCAGGTCGACCTGACCAACCCGGACATCCTCAAGATGACGCTCAAGGAGCGCATCGCCGACCACCGCAACAAGCCGGCCTGCTATTCCTGCCATTCGCGCATCGATCCCTGGGGCGTCGCCCTCGAGAACTTCGACGCGGTCGGCGCCTGGCGCACGGCCATCAACGGCAAGCCGGTCGACGCGAAATCGGCACTGTTCAACAAGCAGGTGCTGGACGGCCTCGATGGCCTGAAGCGCTACCTGCTCGCCGACCGCCAGGACCAGTTCGCCCGCGCCGTGGTGCACAAGCTGGCCGTGTTCGCCCTCGGCCGGCCGCTGCAGTTCGCCGACCGCGCCGACCTCGACAAGCTGACCGCAACGTTCCGGGCGGGCGGCGACCGCCTCCGCGATCTCATCACCCTGCTCGTTCTCAGCGATCTGTTCCAGGCGAAATGACTTCCAGGAGCGCGCCATGAATCTGATGAACATCCCCGCCAGCCGCCGTCGCTTCCTCATCGGTTCCGGCCTCGCGCTGATGCTGCCGACCCTGGAATCCTTCGCCGGTGACGCGCCGGCCAGCGGAGCGCAGACCGCGCCGAAGCGCTTCGTCAGCGTCTACCATCCCGACGGCGTCGGGATGCCGCTGAAGGCCGATCCGGCGTTCACGGACTGGAGCTGGTTCCCGCGCGTGGAGGGCGATACCTTCGTCCTGACCAAGGTGCTCGATGTGCTGGAGCCCTTGCGCAAGGACATCACCATCTACTCGGGGCTGTCCCATCCCGTCGCCCGCACGGTCCACGGCCACTCCAACGCCGACCAGTACCTGACCGCGGCGCCGGTCGGGGGCTCCGGGCCCTATGCCAACTCGATCTCGGTCGATCAGGTCTATGCCGAAAAGGCGGGGGAGGCGACCCGCTTCTCGTCCCTGGTGATGTCGACCAACGGCGGCACCGGCGCTCCGCGCGGCGCGCAGACGCAATCGTTCAACCGCGAGGGCCGCCCGATCCCGGCGCTCAACCGGCCGAAGCAGATCTTCGACATGCTCTTCGTCGCCCAGGACAAGGACGCGCGCGAAAAGCTGGCGCGCAGCAAGAGCGCCCTCGACCTGCTCCTCGCCAACGCGCGGACGCTGCAAGGGCAGGTCTCCCAGCACGACCAGCAGACCCTCGCCCAGTATCTGGACTCGGTGCGCGACACCGAACGCAAACTGGAGCAGGCGACCAGGTGGATCGACACCCCCGTCCCCACGGTCGATGCCGCCAGCCTGAAGCTCGACGTCGACGCCAACGATCCACGCGTCTACCTCCAGACCATGTACGAGCTGATCTACCTCGCCTTCCGCAGCGACTCGACGCGCGTAGCGACCTTCCAGCTCGGCCGCGAGAACGGCGAGGGCATCCACGACAACCTCGCCAAGGCGGTCGGTTCGAGCGGCGCCCACGGCCTGACCCACGACGTGAAGAAGCCGGAAGGCTGGAAGCACCTCGGCCTGTACAACCGTTTCCAGGCGGAGGAATTCGGCCGCTTCGTCCAGAAGCTGAAGGACACGCCGGAGGCCATCGGCACGGGCACCATGCTCGACAACACCTTCGCCATGCATGGATCCGCCTCGAGCAGCTTCCACACCTCGCGGAACTACCCGATCATCTCTGCCGGCGGCAAAAATCTTGGTTTTCAAAACGGACGGTTCCTCAAGTTCGGCAAGGGCAATGAGGACAACCAGGCCGGCGCCGGCGCGGATACCGATGCCACCTACAGCGGAAAATTCGAGTTCGAAGAGCTGCCGCTGGCCAAGCTCTTCGTCACCGTGCTGCAGCGGCTGGGAGTCGCCACCGAGGAGTTCTGCGGGTACAAGGGCGGGCTCACGGGGGTCTGAAGGCCAGGGAAGATGCGGATCCCCCGTGCACGTGAAGGCGTGGCGCCTGGTGGTTTCGTCCTTGAACCGGCCAGGTCTTCAGCCACATACTGGCTGATCCCGGTACGAACCCAGAGCGAGATCGCCATGCTGCATATCCGCATCCTCGGCATCCTCCTCCTGCTCGCCGCGGTGGTGCTCCCCGGACGGGCCCTGGCGATGGAGTTGAAACCCGGCCAAAGCTATTCGTTCGAGGGGGTCATCGACGCGATCTCCCCGGCCGATTCCAGGCTCGTGCTCAAGCGGACGTCGCCCACGGTGGCGAAGACAGTGACCGTGAAGGTCGACGACCGGACGCAGATCACCCTCAACAAGCAGCCGACGACCTTCGCTGAACTCGCGGTGGGCGACAAGATCTGGACGAGTTTCGTCGACGGTGTCGCGTCGAAGATCGCGGTCACCCGGGATCCCGCCCCGGCGCCTGCGGCCAAGTAGCGCATGGGGACGTCCCGTCCCGGCGCTTTCCTGGCCGCCGGGATCATGTGACGATGCTGTGGTGAGCTCCTGCCCGCGAAACCTCTGCTGCTGAGCGGATCCCTGTGACCACTGGCAGAATCTGGATCGCACTCATCGGCGTCACCGTCCTGTTCCTGGGCGGGATTTTCCTGCTCGTCATCGGCGTGATGCATCACGGCGCCAGCCTGTGCGAGCAGCGCTATGGGGTGAAGGTCGACGGCGGCAGCTTCGTCGCGACCCGCGATGGCGAGGTCATGGTCCTCTATCCCGTCAAGGACAGCCTGTTCGATTGCTGCGGGTTCTCGATCTGGCCGTATGGCAAGGTATCGAAGTGGCTGAGGATTGAGGATCACCTGATCAGGAATGACAAATAGGGATGGCGGACCGCAGCGCTGGAAGGTGGTCCTTACGACGACTCTTCCAGCTTTCGTGAGGCCGCATTGACGGGTAATGCCACGGAGTTGGCAGCCTGTTCGGGTACGCTCCTCAACGGGTTGCTGGTGGTCCCGAGAGGGCAGCGATTGCCTGCGTCCCGGGACGCACATGCTGCGCTGTCCTGCCAGGCCTGGACGCGGCTTCTCCTTACCGTGGAACTTTCACCATGACCACCTATCGCCCCAGCCTCCTCAGCCTGGCGAAGCTCCTCGCCGTCACCCTCCTGTGCGTCGGCGGGATCGCCTACGGCGTGGTCGAAGGCGGCATCGTGATCAGGAACATCGCGGTCGGATTGACCGTGATCTCGCTCGTCCTCCTGGTCTCGGCCATCCTCACGCGGGTGACCATCGATGCGGAAGCGAACGCCATCACCGTGAACCGGCTGACCATCGACCTCGCGCGGGTTGCGAAGGTGGTGCCGGTGATCTATCCCATCCGCAAGCAGATCATCACCGCGAACCTGATCGGCGCCGATGGGAAGGTCCTGCTCAAGGTGCCGCTCGCCTTGTACGGGAAGCAGGACATCGCGGCGATGCTGGCGCTGATCGAGAGCACCATCGCCTCCAACCGGGCGCCACGCGCGAGCCTGTGACCCAGGCCGCAAAGCACGTTTTCCTGGCTGCACTGGGGCGACTCAAGAGCGAGGGTATCCCGTGCCGCATCGAGGGCGGGATCGTCAAGATGCTCTACGTCCGGGAAGCCGACATCGCCAGGGTCGAGCAGGCCATCGCGATCGCCTCGCAGGATGTCGAAGCGGATACTGGCGTTCCCGGAGCCTGATGGACCGTGGCGCGTTCCGGCGGTGGTGATGATGCCTGATGTCACCCATGTCAGTCCACCTTCCCTCCTTGTCAGCCGGATGCCCAGTCCCTAGCCTGCGCGAGAACCAGTGCAGCGCGGCCTTCCGCCGCCACATCGCTGGGAAGGAAAACCATGGGTACCCTGCTCCTCGGCCTCGGTGGCATCCTGCTCTTCATCGGTTGGATCTGGCTGGTGGTCGAGGCCTTCAAAGTGAACATCCTGTGGGGCATCGGCTGCATTTTGCTTCCCATCATCGACCTGATCTTCGCGATCATCCACTGGGAGGTGGCGAAGAAGCCGTTCGGCATCTATCTGACCGGCTTCGTGCTGGTGGTGCTCGGCAGCGTGCTGTTCCCCCACGCCCAGGTCACCGGCGCTCCGCTCTGATCCAAGCCACCCACCTCGCGCTGACCCGCTCCTGTAGAGGGTGACGCGCGATCCGGTGCTTTCGCCAGAGCATCAAGACCCCTTTGGGGTTATGATATGCCATGGGTTTCGTCCGCTTCCGCTATCCCGTGGCCTGCCTGGCCGCGTCGGCCGCTTGCGGCCTATGCTGGTCCCTGCAGGCCCTGCCCGCGGCCGGGACCGTCGCCGTGGCGATCTGGGCGGCCGCCGTGGCGCTGGCCGCGCGCGGGGGTGCTAGTCCGGGCGCGCTCGCGGCCGTCCTCGGAGGGCTGGCCGAAGGCATCTGGCTCCTGTCCGCCATGCCCATCCCAGAGCGCCTGGTCCACCTGCTGGCGCTGCTGGTGGTCGCCGCGCTGGTGGTCTACGCGACCACCGGGCGGCGGCCAGAGCTGGATGACGAGCGCGCGCGTTCGCAGGCCCTGCTCGACACCCTGGTCGCGACCATCCCCGACCACATCTATTTCAAGGACCGGCGCAGCCGCTTCACCCTGGTCAACCAGGCGATGGTCGAGCTCTTCCATGTCGACAGCGCCGACGGGCTGATCGGGCGCACCGACTTCGACTTCTTCACCCACGAGCACGCGCAGAAAGCCTACGACGACGAGCAGGAGATCATGCGCACCGGCAGGCCGATCCTTGGCCAGGAGGAACTTGAGACCTGGCCCGACGGCACCGAGACCTGGGCGTCCACGACCAAGGTGCCGCTGCGCGACGCCACGGGCGCGATCATCGGCACCTTCGGCATCTCGCGCAACATCACCGCCACGAAGCACGCCGCCGCCGAAGTCGTGACGGCGCGCTTCGTGGCCGAGAAGGCCAGCCTCGCCAAGGGCCAGTTCCTCGCCAACATGAGCCACGAGATCCGCACGCCGCTGAGCGCGATCCTGGGCATGACCGAGCTGCTGCTCGACGGCGGCGGCCTGTCCGCGGAGCAGCGCGATTTCGCCTCTTCCATCCAGATCGCCGGCCGCGCGCTGCTGGCGATCATCAACGACATCCTCGACTTCTCGAAGAACGAAGCCGGCCGGCTCGAGCTCGAGGCCATCCCCTTCGACCTCGCCCTCGCCGTCGAGGAGGTCTTCACCATGCTCACCCCCGGCGCCGAGGCCAAGGGCCTGGAGATGGTCTACCGCATCGCCCCGGACGTGCCGACGCGCCTGCGCGGCGACCCGGCGCGCCTGCGCCAGCTGCTCGCCAACCTGCTCGGCAACGCCATCAAGTTCACCGCGCGCGGCGAAATCTTCTGCGACGTCTCCTGCACCGCGAAGGCCGACCGCCACGCATCGCTGGTGCTGGCCGTGCACGACACCGGCATCGGCATCGCACCGGACAAGGTGGCGATGATCTTCGAGGAGTTCACCCAGGCCGACGCCTCGACCACCCGCGAGTTCGGCGGTTCGGGCCTGGGGCTGGCGATCAGCCGGCAGCTCGCCGAGGCCATGCAGGGCGGCATCGCGGTCGCCAGCACGCCCGGCGCCGGTTCGGTGTTCTCGGTGACCATCCGCCTGCCCATCGACAGCGACACCCAGCCGCTGTTGCCGGTGGAGCGTGACATCAGCGGCCTGCGCGTGCTGGTGGTCGAAGGCAACGCGCTGGGCCGCCGCGTGCTGGCCGAGATGCTGAACGTGTGGGGCTGCCGCGCGGTGTGCTGCGCCGACGC
>JACDGQ010000056.1 GCA_013821615.1 Planctomycetota bacterium | reverse complement strand
CCCCACAGCTGCTCGAGCGCCGCGGGCAACCAGGCCACGGTGGCCTGGTCGGCGACCAGCCCTGGCCCCAGGCGCAGGCGCGGTCGCGGCCCGCCGTCGTCGATATGGCGCGCGACCCGGCGCGCGCGGTATTCGGGATCGCTATCGTGGTCGATGAGATTCTGCAGCGCCTCCGGCAGGCCGGTGCGGTCGATGCGCAGGGCCAGCGCGTCGTCCTCGGCGAGGCGCTCGAGGGTGCGCACGTAGTGGGCCAGGAAGGTCGCGCAGAGGATGCCGAGATCCGCCGGGCGCAGGCCGGGCCGCGCCACCGCCAGGCTCGCGAGCAGGCGCAGCGCATCCCAGCGCCAGGGCGCGGGCAGTTCGTCATCCACATCGCTGATGCCATAGAGCACGGGAACCACCCCGTGGCGGTTGACCGGGCCATTGGCGAGGGTCGCGAAGTTGGCTTGGTGGGCATCCCCGACCGCCCACACCCAGGGTCCGACGATGCCGCATTCGGCGAGCACCCAGTGCCCATGCAGGCGCAAGCTGCCGCGCAGGAAGGCGCCGGCGTCGACGCTCATCCGCCGCACGCGCTCGTCGGCGCTGGCGGGATCGACCGCACGCAGCGCCGCCAGCTCGGGGAGCAGGTGGGCTTCGACCAGGGCGGCGGGCGTGGGCATGGGCGCAGCGTGGCGGAGCGGCGCCGTGGCGCCAGTTCGGGTGCAGGGTGTGAAGATAGCGGGAAGACGGGTCAGTCGGGAGGTGCGGGGTGCGGGGTGCGGAGTGCGGAGTGCGGAGTGCGGGAATGACACGATCAAAATGATTGGGTGCGTAGTCGTGCATTGCCGTGAGGGCCCAGACGGTACCTGCGGATCACGGAAGACGTAACCACTTACCAGGATCCTCGATTCGCTGGGCGCGAGACGCCCGAGGATCCTGGTCGCGGACCGTGAATCCCCCGACCGGACCTGGGTGCTGCTGTTAAAGGAGGCGTGCGCACGCGAGGAACCATGGATGCACCGGGGAGTCCACGGCGACGATACCTTCGGCAAGGCGTTTCAGGAGGGGATTGGACGGGCTCCGGAGGGTCCTGTCCGGGATGCCGCTACCAGCCTGTTGGCAGGCGCTTCCATCGGCTTGTCGCATACCCCTTGGGGCGCTCCGCAGCGCGCGGTCACGTCAAGGGCCCTTTCCCCCTAGCCACTTGACCGCAGGGGTCCGCCTCACATATACCTCCCCGCTGTCACTCTGCCGAAGGAAGCGTATGGGCCGTTCCCTGGTCATCGTCGAGTCGCCTGCCAAGGCCAAGACCATCAACAAGTACTTGGGGAAGAACTTCATCGTCAAATCCAGCTACGGCCACATCCGCGACCTGCCGTCGGGCAGCGAGAGCGAGGAGGACGAGGGCAAGACCGAGGAGGAGAAGAAGGCCGAGAAGCTGAAGAAGCTGCAGGCCGCGGCCAAGGCCGCGCGCGCCTCCAAGCTCTCGCCCGAGGACAAGGTCATCGCCAAGGCCGCCAAGGCCCAGACCGCCCTGGTGCGGCGCATGGGCGTCGATCCCGAGCACGGCTGGGAGGCGCGCTACGAGATCCTGCCCGGCAAGCAGAAGGTGCTCAAAGAGCTCCAGGAATACGCCGCCGAGGCCGACACCATCTATCTGGCGACCGACCGCGACCGCGAGGGCGAGGCCATCGCCTGGCACCTGCGCGAGGTGCTGAACGACGCCACCGGCGGGACGCCCAAGGTCTTCAAGCGCGTGACCTTCTCGGAGATCACCCAGTCGGCCATCCAGGAGGCCTTCTCGAAGTCGGGCGAACTCGATCTCGACGGCGTGCACGCCCAGCAGGCGCGCCGCTTCCTCGACCGCGTGGTCGGCTTCATGGTCAGCCCGCTGCTGTGGGCGAAGATCGCGCGCGGCCTCTCCGCCGGCCGTGTGCAGTCGGTGGCGGTGCGCCTGGTGGTCGAGCGCGAGCGCGCGATCCGCGCCTTCATCCCGGTCGAATACTGGGAGCTGCACGCCGACCTCACCAGTCCTGCGCCGCTGCGCGCCAAAGTGGTGAAGGCCAGGGGCGCGCCTTTCGAGCCCACCACCCAGGCGCACATCGACGCCGCGCTGGCCGCGCTGAAAGGCGCCACATACACCGTCGCCGACCGCGAGGACAAGCCCGCACGCGCCTTCCCGACCGCGCCCTACATCACCTCGACCCTGCAGCAGGCCGCCTCGGTGCGCCTGAGCTTCTCGGTCAAGAAGACCATGACGCTGGCGCAGCGCCTGTACGAAGCCGGCCACATCACCTACATGCGTACCGACTCGGTCAACCTCAGCGCCGAGGCGGTCGCCGCCTGCCGCGCGCTGATCGGCACCCAGTTCGGCCCGCGCTACGTGCCCGCGAACGCCATCCGCTACAAGTCGAAGGCCGGCGCGCAGGAGGCCCACGAGGCGATCCGCCCGACCGACGTCGCCACGCGCGAGATCGCCGGGCTGGAAAACGACGAGGCGCGCCTCTACGACCTCATCTGGCGCCAGTTCGTCGCCTGCCAGATGCCTCCGGCCGAGTTCGACACCACCAGCATCACCATCGCCGCGGCCGCCCACGAGCTGAACGCGAGCGGCCGCGTGCTGCGCTTCGACGGCTTCCAGAAGATCCAGCCGCCGGCCAAGCAGCTGGACGCCGAGCTGCCCTCGGTGCAGGTCGGCCAGGTCCTGCAGCTGGTCCAGCTCGATCCCAGCCAGCACTTCACCAAGCCACCGCCCCGCTACAGCGAGGCCAGCCTGGTGAAGGAGCTCGAGAGCCGCAGCATCGGCCGCCCCTCGACCTACGCGGCGATCACCTCGACCATCCAGGAGCGCGGCTACGTCAAGCTCGCCAACCGCCGCTTCTACGCCGAGAAGCTTGGCGACATCGTCACCGGCCGCCTCACCGAGAGCTTCCCCGACCTGATGGACTACGGCTTCACCGCCGGCATGGAGGAGGACCTCGACGAGATCGCCGAGCACAAGTCCGAGTGGAAAAGCGTGCTCGACGACTTCTACAAAGGCTTCAAGGCCAAGCTCGAGGGCGCCAGTGCGACGATGCGCACCAATGAGCCGGTGACGACGCCGATCGCCTGCGCCAAGTGCGGCCGGCCGATGGCCATCCGCACTGGCCGCACCGGCGTGTTCCTGAGCTGCACCGGCTACAACCTGCCACTGAAGGAAGGGCGCTGCACTGGCACCCTCAACCTCGTCCCCGGCGAAGAGGCCGTTGCGGTCGCTACCAAGGACGGCGAGGACGAGGCCGCCGAGGGCGACGCGCGCGAGGTGCTCGAGAAGAAGCGCTGCCCGATCTGCGCCACCGCCATGGATGCGTGGCTGGTCGACGAGCACCGCAAGCTGCACATCTGCGGCAACAACCCCGACTGCGCGGGCGTGCTCGTGGAGGAGGGCCAGTTCAAGCTCAAGGGCTACGAAGGCCCGGTCATCCCCTGCGACAAGTGCGGTGCGACCATGCAGCTGCGCGTCGGGCGCTTCGGCAAGTACTTCGCCTGCACGCGCTACCCGGAATGCGCCAACACGCGCAAGCTGCTGCGTAGCGGCCAGGCCGCGCCGCCCAAGGCGCCCCCCGTGCACATGCCCGAGCTGGCCTGCACCAAGGGCGGCCACTTCGTGCTGCGCGATGGCGCGCTCGGCGTGTTCCTGGCCTCGAACCTCTATCCCAAGGTGCGCGAGACGCGCGCGCCCGCGGTCGCCGACCTCGCCCGCCACCGTGGCGAGCTCGATCCCAAGTTCCTCTACCTCGCCGACGCCCCCGCCACCGATCCCCAGGGCCGCCCGGTGATGATCCGCTTCAGCCGCAAGACCCGCGAGCACTACCTGGCCAGCGAGCAGGACGGCGAGCCGAGCGGCTGGACCTCATTCCACGTCGGCGGCGCCTGGGTCGAGAAGGCGGTCGAGAAGGACGAGGAAAAACCCAAGCGCGCCCCCGCCAAGAAGCGCTGACAAGCCGCTTCCCCGTCGCAGGTTGGCCGCCAAGGTCTTCCCCCGTCCGCCCCGGTGGCGGATACTGGCACCAGGATCATCCCCATGGCCGACCATCCCGCAGCAACACCCGCGTCCGATGCCCCGCAGACCATCGAAGGCCACTTCGTCCTGCATGACGCCTATGCGGTGATGTGGCCGTACTGGCTCGCCCAGGCCCCGCAGGAACGCAGCGCGATCGTCACCGAGGCGGTCGGCTGGCTGCAGGACGAGACCGGGGTGGGACAGCTGCACTCGGCGCTCTACAGCCTGCTCGGGCAGAAGGGCGACCTGATGCTGATCCACTACCGCAAGAACGTCGACGCCCTCAACCGCACCGAGCGCTCGTTCAAGCGCTTGCGCCTGTTCCAGTTCCTCAAGCCGGTCTATTCCTACTTCTCGGTGATCGAGGCCAGCCTGAACGAGGCGACCGCGATCGCCCAGCACAAGGTCGCCGACCGCGGCCTCGTCGCCGGCTCCGCCGAGAACGCCGAGGCCTTCGAGGTCGAGATGGCGGCGCAGCGCAAGGCGCTCGAATCGCGCGTCTTCCGCTTCATCCCCGAAAACCGCTACCTGTGCTTCTATCCGATGAGCAAGCGCCGCGGCGATAAGCACAACTGGTACGCGCTGCGTCCCGAGGAGCGTCGCGGCCTGATGCGCGGCCACGGCCGCATCGGCCACAAGTACCACCGCGAGGTGGTGCAGGTCATCGGCGGCTCGATCGGCTTCGACGACTGGGAGTGGGGCGTCAGCCTGCACGCCGACCAGCCGCTGGTGTTCAAGAAGCTGATCAGCGAGATGCGCTTCGATCCGGCAAGTTCGCTGTATGCCGAGTTCGGGCCATTCTGGTTCGGCATCCGCCAGCAGCCGGACGACCTGGCGGTGCTCTTCGCGGGTGGGTTGGCCTAGGCGGAGAGTCCGGAAGTCCGGTCGTCCGGAAGTCTTGTAGATCATGGAACTTACGGTGCGAGTCCGGCGCCATCCAGTCCTGACGCTGACCTGTTCCACAAGGCTTCCGGACTTCCGGACTTACGGACCCCGGACTACTCTCCCCCGGTACGACGTTGACGTCGCGGACCGACCATCTACACCTTCCACCCGTTCCCGGGTGTAGCGCCACACAGCATTGCGGGATGGCGTAGAGCCAGGCACGTTCATTCCACCTGACCGGTCCGTTTCCACCCCGTCCCAACGAGATCGTCATGGATGACATGCTCAGCGAGGTCGAACAGGCCATCACGCTGCCGATGATCACCGGCGCGCTGCCCAACGAGCGGCTGCGCCGGACCATCGAGCTGATCGATCGCGGCGACTACGCCGGTCCGCTGGCCCGCATCCGCGCCGAGGTCGCCCGCCATCCCGGCGTCCCGGTGTCGCTCGCCTTCGTCGCGGCGATGCACACCATCCGCGCCGCCCAGCCCGTCGATGCCGCGGAACTGCAGATCCTGGTGATCGGCTTCTATCGCGTGACGTGGAAGTTGCTGTCGCGCCTCGATCCGGAGATCGACCTGGAGCAGATCCGCCTGCTCGACGCCGCTGCCGCCGACCGGCTGTGCGGAGGCTTCACCTTCGGCCGCAACGCACCCAGCTTCCCGGTGCCCCCCGAGATGGCGGCGCGCTTCAGCGGCCGCCTGCGCTCGCTGATGCGCCCGGAAGGCGCCGACGAGGGCTGGGAAGACCTCTCTGGCGAGGTCGCACGCTGCAAGCAGATCGCCGCTCCCGACCCGCGCCGCGGGCCGAGCTCCAATGGCATGCGCAACGGCTTCTTCAACTCGGTGTTCCGCGAGTATCTCGGTCCCGACAATGTCGATGACCGCTTGCGCCACGAGCATCGACTGGTCCTCGACTTCCTCGAGGACGCGGAGCGCAATCCGCAGCTGCTACCGTTCCTGCAGGGCCAGGCGCCCAGCCAGGTGCGCTTCCGCATCGCTCAGCTCACCATGGCGCTGATCGCCATGCACCAGCTCGACGCCCAGGCCGCCGCGCCCAGCGCCCGGCGCATGCGCCTGCGCGAGGCGGCGATCGCCTGCCTCTACGCGCCCTTCCCCGGCCTGGTCGGCTGGGTACATGCGCGCCTCGACCGCCTGTGGGTGCCGCTGGTCAGCCGCGCTGCGCCCTCCAGCTATACCGGCCTCGACCCGGTCACCGGGCCGTTCCAGCGCAAAGCGCCGAGCGGGTCCGAACGCCTCGCCGCCGTCCGCTGAGCCGCGCTCACCAATACGTCGGTGCCGTCACCAGACGCTGGATCCAGCGGATCGTCCCGACGGGGTTCTTCGCCCAGGTCTGGGTGCGCCGTGAGAACACCCAGCTCTGGCTGGAATTGGCCGGCCACGATTCGTAGTGCTCGATGTTGCGGATGATCTCGTGCTCGAGGTTGTGGTAGGTGGTCTCCATCACCGCTGCCGACCACTCGATGCGGTACCACAGGCGCACCTCGCTGGTCGCCGCCGTCTCGAAGGTCTGCTGATCGCCACCGAACAGCGCGGTCTGGTTGAGATCTTCGACCTCCTGCCAGTCGCGGAAGCCCATGCTGGCGCCGCCTCCGCAGGTCAGCACGAAGGTGGCCGGCCCGTCGCGCAGCACGCGGAACCACGACCGGCCCGTGGTGCGCGCCAGCGGCGTGTGGTCGCCCTCCTCGAACAGAGCGTAGTTGGTGCCGCTCACCGTGGCCGCGGAGACGGCGCCCCGCCAACCGTTGGCCACCACCGGCTGCGGGTCGGGGTTGGTCAGCAGCGGGTAGCAGAACACGTTGGGGTCACCCGAGGTGGTGGACATCGGATTGTAGGCGGCGGTGAGCTGCACGGCATAGGGCGGACGCGCCATGCCGTACATCGGGCAGCGCGCGATGCTGCCGACCTGCGGCCAGCCCGGACGCGTGCCTCCCGGGCGGCGGCGGTCGTGCTCCGCTGCAGGCGAGAACCACACATTGGCCGGATCGACGTCCGGGGTGCCCTGGTGCTGGCGGTTCTTCGGTCCGGTGCTGCCATCGCGCACGTCGATCCAGCCGAACGCCTCCTCGTGGTACGAACTGGTGGCGCTGTCAGTGCTGATGCGCGGCGGTCGGCGCGAGACCGGATCCTTGCGCGGATTCGCGCTGTACGGGCTCCAGCCCATGCGTGAGGCCTCCTGCACGTAGTTGCAGGCTGCGGCGAGCATCAGCTTGGCCTGGGCGTAGCGGATCAGCTGCTCCGACTCCTCGACGTCGCCGCGCATACGTACCAGGAAGGTCAGCGCGAGCGAAGCGAGCAGCGCCGAGACGCCAGCGACGACGATCAGCACGGTACCGTTGCGGGAGGTCTGCATGGTGGTCTTCACGGGGTGTCGAGGTTGGCGTCGATGGTCGTGCCGCCATTGTCCCAGCGCGCCCAGCCGCTGCCGTCGCGCAGGCGCTGCTGGCGGGCGCCGCGCAGGGTGGTGCCCAGGCCGCTCCAGGTCAGCTCGATGACCTCGCCGGTGAGCGGGGCCACGCGCCGGATCTTGGCCATCGCCAGATGGCGGCCATTCTTGATGAAGCGGCCCACCGACACCTGCACGTCCGGCCACTGGCTCGGGCGCAGCACCAGCTGGCGCTGCGGGAAGTTCAGGTGACCAAGGAACCACTTCAGATCGCGCACGCCGTCCCAGGTGGCGTGGGGATCGAGGTTCGGCTGCATCGCGGTGTAATCGGTGTCGAAGTGCTTGTAGTACCACCAGGCGAGATCGGAATCCGTGACCGCCCCGCCCGCGCCGTTGTTGTAGTCCGACGGCGCGAGGGGGTTGAGGTAGCCGAACGAGGTCTGGTAGGTCTGGCGGTAGATGCCGCGCGAGGTCATCTGGCCGCCATCGCCGTTGCAGAAATCGGTGTTCGCCTCGACGCACAGCCGGTCGATGCCGCCCGCGGTCAGGCCGCGGTCGGGGACGACGCTGGTGTCGGTGTACCAGGTGTAGATGGCGTTCGGTGGCAGGTATTCGCAGAACGCGGCATAGCCCATCGCCTTGCTCAGGGCCTTCGCCTGCCGGTAGTACCAGTGGTGGACGGTGTCGGTGGGGTAACCGGAATAGGTGACGCCAATCGCCGCGGGAGCAGTCGCGGGCGCGGCCGGGACCGGGGCGTTGGTGTCGGCCTTGATCGTGAACGGCGTGAGGGCGCCCGGCGTGCCGGTGTAAGCGAACAGCGCGTAGCGTCCGAACATGACCGGCGGCAGCACGCCAGGGCAGGCGTAATCCTCCGGCTTGATCCACTTCTCCGCCAGGTTTGCCCGCGTCCACGTGCGCGGGTCATGCGGCGACCAGGAAACGGTCGGGTCCCAGCCCTGGTCATCCTCCCAGCCCGAGGTGCTCGCCGGCGGGTGCGCCTCGGCGACGCCATCAGGGGGGCTGGTTTCCGGAGGCCGCGGCATGATCTGGCAGAATCCACCGCTGCTCGGGAAGCGCGGCACCGTGCCCTGCTGCGGCCACTCCCCCGCGTCGCGCAGCGCGTTCATCGAGGTGAAGGGCATGCCGTGGCCGCTGGTGATGCGCGTCAGGGGCCGCTCCGCGGCCGGCCGGGTCGGATCGTCGAGGTTGGTCCAGAAATCGAGCTGCTCCTGCGCCGCGTAGTACCCGGAGCGCAGCAGGCTGTTCTCGAGCGACAGGCGGTTGGCCACGGAGATGGTCTGCGACGCCGTGCGCACCCCGGCGACCGCGACGTAGATGATCACCAGGCCCAGGGCGATGGCGATCATCATCTCGATCAGGGTGAAGGCGCTCTTTGAAACGTGCGGCGTGCGGAGTGCGGGGTGCGGAGTGCGCACGCAGCCGGAAAACGGATGGTTCGGGTGGAGTGGGTCGCTTCCGGCATTCGCCTTTGCGACTGCACTCCCCACTCCGCACTCCTCACTTCGCACCACCTGTGCGCCGCCGTGAACGACTTTCATGTTGGATCCATCGAGCTGGTAAGGGTGCATGGCATCGCCTTCTAGCGCAGGATGGCCTGGACGCGGGGATCGTAGAAGTTCAGGCGGGTGATGGTCGTGGCGCGCATGCGCACCGATTGCGGCACCGGGCCGCGATCGAGCTTGTGGTTGAAGTTGCGGTCGGCCCCGTACAGGCCGTTGAAGACCTTGCGCGCCTCATCGCTCGGCCCCTTGTCCGGATACTCGTTGGTCCAGTCGCCGGTGCCGTTGTCGTTCAGCACCATGTAGTCGGTGACGTCGGTCCCGGTCGGCAGCGTGCGCGGGTCGCACACCTTGTGCTTCTTGGGGTCACTGGTCCAGAAGCTGATGGTCTTCTCGGGATTGCGGTAGGTCCACATCTGCTCATCGCGGAATTCGAGGTCGACCATGCGCGCGTCGAAGGAGTGCACGATCGAGGTCACCGGCTTGTCGTTGTTCTCGTGCCAGCCGCTGCGCGGGCCGGCGATGGGGTACTTGCTGGCGTCGACCGGCGCGCTGGGCAGGGTCTCGAAATCCTCGTATGACTGCCAATCGACCGCCCACATCACGATCTGGCGGCAGCGCTCGGCGGCCTCGAACGGTTCGGTGAGGTTGAAGTGGCTGATGTCGCCGAACTGCGAGGTGGGCTCATATCCGCTGTCGCGCATGGTCGGGAAGATCGGGCTGGCGGGGTAGGTCTGGCTCACGCCGACGTTGCGGATGGGTTCCGGGCTGAGCACGCGCCAATTGTGCGGGTGGTCGTCGACCGGCCGGCCGATGAAGCGGTTCCAGTCCGCGCCGTACAAAGGATTCGCGGGCAGGCCCTCTGGCAGCGGCGGCGTGAAGATGTCGGACTGCAGCAGCGGGTAGTCCATCATGGTCACGCGGTTCAGCGGCCGGGGCACCGCCCAGTCGTAGGGATAGCTGGATGCGAACTGGTTGACCAGCCAGGTGGCGCGCTCGTGATAGTAGGTGATCAGCTCATGGGTGATGCGCATATCGCTCGGGCTGGGCAGGCCGGCGAGGTTCACCACCGGGATGCGCACGCCGCGCTGCAGGTCGTCGTCCTCGCTGGGCGCGCTGTACGAGTACCACGAGGTCAGGCAGGTCGCGGCGTGGGCGAGGAAGCGGAAAGCCTGGACCTCCTTCCAGCGGTTGCGCTCGTCAGCGTCGGTGAACGGGCGGTGCGGGTCTCTGACCGAGCTCAGGTCGCTCGGCCCGAAGCCCTTGCGCTGCGCGTACCACAGCGTTGCCGCGACGTAGCGCAAAACGCCCGGCCGCGATGGATAGTCACCGAGCAGCGCTGCCGCGCTCACCGGCTGCCCGGGCTGCGACGGCGGCACCAGCTGAGTGGCGTTGAACACGTGGTCGCCGCTGGGCCAATCCCAGAGCCGGCCGCAGGCGTAGGGGAAGTAGCCGCAGTGCACGTTGTTCTCGTCGGGCCAGTCATAGACCTTCTGGATGTCCGGGTCGCCGTTGCCGGGCGCGGTCTCCCACGGCATGCACCAGCACTCGACCTTGTTGCGCCAGTCCGGCCCCGACTGGTACTCGTAGTCGGGCCACGGCCAGACGTTGTAGTTCCAGTAGCTGCTCTGGGTGTAGTCGCGCTGCGGCAGCCACAGGTCGGCCATGTGGAAGGTGTGCAGCGGCGGCGACGGCATCGGCGTGTGGTAGGGCCAGTTCTTGAGCTGCAGGCTGTGCATGCAGTTCTGCTGCGCGAAGCCGGAGATGCCGATGATCAGCCGCTGCGCCTCGTTCGGCGGCGCGGTGGCCTGGCCCTGCTCTTCGGTGTTGGTGCTGGCGAGCGGCTGCGAGTAATAGACGTAGCCGCCCTGGTCGAGGATGTCCTTGATCTCATCCCCGTCCGAATCGAGGCGGCGCGCGAGTTCGACGGGCATCGGCATCAGCCCGAAGCGGTGGCTGGACAGGCGCGACTCCAGGTCCCAGGTCTCGGCGCGGTGCGCGAGCGCGACGTCGTACAGGGTCATGCCTTCGGTATCGAGGGCCGGGTTGCCGTTGGGCGCGGCGACGAAGGCCTCGACCATCTCCTCGGCCTTGGCCGCGGCGAGGATCTGGAAGCGCGACATCTGCTGGGCCTTCAATCCAGCCGGCAGCAGCATGAGCACGCTGACCACGCCGAAGGCGACCAGGCCCAGCGAGAGCGCGACCTCGAAGAGGGTGAAGGCGGCGGTGCGGCGCTGGTGGGTCATGGCTAGGCTTGGCTTGGCGGGGTGCGGGGCGGTCGAGAAGCTGCGCGGGGATGCAGGAGCACGCGGCGCGCCGACAGAGTGTATGGATTTCCCTGAATGGAAACGGTTCCACGCGCCGGAGCGTCGGATAGACGCCGCTGACCACCATTCCTGGACAGTCCATTTCCGCTGCCCTGGGCACAACGCGGCCGCATGTCACCACAATCGTGCTGACGATGTCGTTCGCAGACACAGACGGAGCCCCGGCGACGCCAATTCCACGCAGGAGGCGCATCATCGCTGCGGCCATG
>JACDGQ010000731.1 GCA_013821615.1 Planctomycetota bacterium | reverse complement strand
CGCCGGACTCGGCGCGCACCTGCTCGCGGTCAGCGGCGCGGGCGGCACCGCGGCTCTGGCGGCGCGCTTCGGGGCGGGTCTCGTGGACGGCGAGACCACCGTGTTCCGGGTCGCCGATCCGGCGTTCACGCTCGCAGACCTCGCGCCGGCGTTGCTCGCGCCATTCCGCGCCGTGCAGCTGCGCCGGCCGGAACTCGGCGACGTCCATTTGTGGCTGGGGCACGCAGACGCGACGGCAGGAATCGCTATGGAGGACCCGGGCACCGGAGGGAGGGCGCTCGGCGCCGCCCGGTTGGCGTCGCCTTTCGCGTCCACGTCTCCGGTTCCCCAGGTCGATTTTCGGGCGCAGCGATCTGAGCACGCAGCGCCGCTCGCGGTCGCGTTCGCCGCGATCATCGTGCGCGACCTGCGCCGCACCTGGCGGCAGCGCGGTCGGCTGCTCAGCGCGCTGGTGCGGCCGCTGCTGTGGCTGGTGGTGATCGGTGGCGGCGTCGAGGGGTTGATCGGGCGTGGCGGACAGGCCGGCTACCGCGGCTTCCTGGCGCCGGGGCTGTTGGCGATGGCGCTGCTCTTCGGCGGCATGTTCGCGTCCTTGTCACTGGTGCTCGACAAGGAGTCCGGCGTGCTGCGCATGCTGCTGCTCGCGCCCTTCAACCACGCCTGGATCGTGCTCGCGCGCCTGCTGTCATCCGCCGCGGTGGGACTGCTGCAGGCCACGCTGCTGCTCGCCGTCCTGGCGGCGTGCGGCTACCTCGGTGGCTGCGATGTCGCGCTGCTCGCGGTCGGCCTGGTAGCTACCGCTCTGGCCGCAGCGGCCATGGGCATGCTGCTGGCGGTGTGGGTGCGCTCGCTCGAGAACTTCTCGGTGATGGTCAACGTGGTGATCTTCCCGCTCTTCTTCCTCAGCGGCGCGCTCTACCCGGTGCAGGGCCTGCCGCCGGCGCTGCGCTGGGCTGCGCAGCTCAATCCGTTCAGCTACGGCGTCGATCTGCTCAAGCATGCGACCGGCAGTCTGGTGCCGCCCTTCGCGCCCGACTTCAGCGTCGCCGGCGACCTCGCGGTGCTGGCCGGCTTCACGGTCGCCGCCACCGCCCTGGCGTGCTGGCGCTTCTCCAGCCGCGGGACCATCGCCGCCTTGGCGCGGCTGGTCGCTCGCTGAGGTCCGCCCGGGGTTCCGGGTGGGTTCTGGGTCGCGAGATCCGGGACCGCAGTCCTTGAATCCTGGTCCGCGGACCAGGAGGAGGGTCCGCCGCCCACGCTCGCACAGGGCGGGATGGAGGTTCATCCGTGGAAAGGCGATGGGAACAGAAGGCCACAGATACCGTGACATGCAGGTGAGTACTGACGCATGTGTTGGCGAGCCACTTATTAGAACGTTATAATATAGAGCGCCCAGGCCCGACATGCTGCTCAGAATAATTTATAAACTGCTGATCTGCAGTACTTTGAGCGGATTGTTCGCAGTCAGCCCGGCGCTCGCGTCCGAGGACGGCGACCTCGAGGCGCGCACCACGGCGGTGATGAAGGCCTTCGATCACGACGTGAAACCCATCCTGGCGGCCTACTGCCTGCGCTGTCATGACGAGGCCAAGCACAAGGGTGACACCGACCTCAGCGGCCTCACCAGCGGGGCGGCGGCCTTCGCCGACCGCTCCCTGCTCGCGCACGGCCTGCACAAACTGTTGGCGCATGAGATGCCGCCGGAGCGCGAGCGTCAGCCGTCGGCGGACGAGCGCCGCCAGGTGGCGGCGTGGTTCGGCAGCATGCGCCGGCTGACGCCACGCGATCCGGGCGAGTCCGCCATCCGGCGCCTGTCGCGCGCCGAGTACGCCAACACCCTGCACGACCTGCTCGGCGTCGATCCGGCCGTCGCGGCGGATCTGCCGGGCGACGTCGCCGGCGCCGGCTTCACCAGCAGCATCGCGCCGGTGCTGATGGAGAAGTACCTGCTCGTCGCCGACGAGGCGCTCGACCAGCTGATCCGCCCCGAGCAGATGCGCCTCTCGTGGAAGGCCGGGCAGCTCGATGCGGTGATCGACGGCAAGCCCGACCCGGGCCGCGCCGAGGGCGCCGAGCGCCGCGTGGTCGGGCCGGGCCAGCTCGCCGCGCTGTTCCCGGCGCCCAGCGACGGCACCTACACCATCACCGTGCGCGCCGCGGCCGAACGCGTCGGCAAGGAGCCGCTGCGCCTGGCCGTGCGCTGCGGTACGCGCGTGGTGGGCGAGCTCGCCATCACCGCGCCGCTCAAGAGTCCCGCCAGCTATTCACTCACCTGCAAGCTGCCCGCCGGGCGCACCAGCCTGGCGCTGATCGTGGTCAATCCCTTCATCGAGGCGGTGGAACCGCCGCCGGCCAAGCCCGCTCCGCC
>JACDGQ010000730.1 GCA_013821615.1 Planctomycetota bacterium | reverse complement strand
ACCTCGGTGAGGGTGGTGGCGGGGCCGACCGGAACCCCGAGGGCCACCGCCACGCGGAAGAGGTTCTCGGTGTGGCGCTGAAGCAGGGCCAGGCGCGGATCGCTGGCGCGGCGCCGGCGCAGCAACCACCACGCGAGCGCGGCGGCGACGCAGACCATGGCTGCACCGACGATCAGCGTGCGCTGGCGCTCCGCGGCGGCCTGGGGCGTATGGACATCGGCCTTCGGCACGTCGCCGGGCAGCGGCGGTTTCTCCTCATTGCGGTCCTCCTGGCCCATACCGAGCGCGCCGCGCTGCGGCAGGCCGCCCGGCGGGGTCGGATCGCAGCGCAGCCACTGGCCGTGGCTGTCGACGACCTCGACCCAGGCGTGCGCGTGCAGGCCGCGGAAGATCACGCCGCGCTCGTCGAGCTCGTCCGAGGCAAAGCCGACCACGCAGCGCGCGACATGGCCCGCGTGGCGCAGCAGCAGCACTGCCGAGGTCGCGAAGTACTGGCAGTGACCGATGCGCTCCGCCTCGCGCCCGAACAGGAAAGTGCGGATCACCCCACCCGCGCCGCCGGCCGGGGTGGGCAGGTCCACGAGGCTGTAATGGCAGCGCTCCTGCAGCGCCTTGCGCACGGCGTCGGCGGCGCGCTCCGGGGTCATGGTGCGCCAGCGCGGCTCCTCGAGGTCGGTCCAGGGCAGGCTCTCGAGCTCCTTGGGGAAGGCGCTGTACCCCGCCAGCTCGGCGGGATCGGCGTCGATCTTTCCCTCGTCGAAGTCGGCGTGGTAGATGCGCGAGACTTCGCCCAGCCCGGAACTGTAGAGGTTGCCGTCGGCATCGCGTACCACGTCCGCGAGGTCCTGCAGGGCTTCGCCGCCATCCGGGTGCAGGATGACGTCGCCGCCACCGGGCAGCCGCCAGACGCTGGCCCAGCGCAGCGGATGGTGC
Source organism: Planctomycetota bacterium (assembly GCA_013821615.1). Lineage (GTDB taxonomy): Bacteria > Planctomycetota > UBA11346 > UBA11346 > UBA11346 > BOG-1363. The sequence goes on along the minus strand of JACDGQ010000730.1, from coordinate 1,439 downwards.
GCGGGTGGAGGCGCCGGCACCAGTGCTGCGCTGTGCGACGCGCGCCACGACAGCATGCTGCCGTCGAGGGTCAGCTCGGACAGCGCCAGGGCGCGCAGGTAGACCAGCCCGCTGGGGTCGGCGCCGGTCTCCCAGAACAGATGGGCGGCGACGCGCGGATCGAGGTCGACGCGCTGGCTGTCGCCGATGTGCAGGCTGTCGCCGAGCCCGGCGATGTGGTCGGGCTTGCGCCCCGGGTGCGGGCCATGCCCCTGATCGTGCGCGGCGTTGTAGGCGATGCTCCGCCGCACCACCGCGCCGCCGCCACCGATCCCGACGATCATTGCCAGCGCCGCCGGGATCAGCGCCCAACGCAGCAGCGACAGCCCCGGCGGCGTGGCCAGGCGCAGGCCGCGCTTCGCGGTGAGCGCGCCGAGCAGCCAGCTGTCGACGGCGAGCGCGCCCAGTCCGATCGGGATGATGGCGAGCGCGGCGAGGCTGGCGTGCGGGCGCGCGCCCTGCACCACCAGCTCGACGATCGCCAGGCTCAGCACCCAGCGCAGCATGCCCAGGCGGCTCGGCACCAGCATCCAGTCGGCGAGCGCCATGCCGAGGGTGGCGTGCAGGGCGTCCGGCACGCCGTGCGGCATGACCCACAGCCAGCAGACCGCCGAACCCAGCACGAGCAGGATCTCGGCCAGGAACCAGCGGCGCAGCGCGCCCGGCAGCAGTTCGCCGACCACGCCGACGGCCGCCATCAGCCACACCGCCTGCTCGCCCTGGCGGTGGAAGGTGCACAGATAGGCCGCGACCAGCACCAGGAAGGCGAGGTGGCAGAGCGACAGCGTCGTCATGACCGGCGCGGTTGCGCGCCTGCCCGCGGGTGCGCGTCTGGCGGCCGCATCACGCTGGTCCGCCAGCGGACGCGCCACGGATGTGGTGGAGGGGTTGGCCATGGGGTGGTGCGGCCAGGTGCCCCCGACCGCTCGCATCAGCATGCGCAGCGCGGCCGCCAGCCGCCAGGGGGGAAACAGGCCACCTTCAGCCGGTGTCGGACATGCCGTAGGTGTCCACCCGCTCAGCGTCGCCCGCCCTTGCTTTTGGGGCCCCGCAGCGACAAGAACCGTTCGAGAGGTAGGTTCCATGGCGCTGGCCCAAGGTGCGCGGATCTGCGCCCATCATCCCGAACGTGCTGGTTTCGCGCTGTGCATGTCCTGCCGGCTGGTGGTCTGCCAGGAATGCGCGACCACCCGCGACGGCATCAACTACTGCCGGCCGTGCCTGGCCAAGACCCACGCCGTGGCCGGCCAGGCCGGGCCGTGGCGGCGGATCGTGGCCGGCCTGGCGATGGCCGCGGCCAGCCTGGCGCTGTTCCTGCTCTGCGCGCGGCTGATGGTGTGGGCGGTGGTCCTGCTCGGCGGCTGGCGATGAGCGCGCGCAGCGGCGCCGGCGCCGCCCTC
>JACDGQ010000729.1 GCA_013821615.1 Planctomycetota bacterium | reverse complement strand
ACCTCAGCGCGATGCTGCGCGCGGACCCGGTCGATCCGCACTACGGGCCCGAGCACGCCTATCACTGGTGGGGCGAGCCACTGTTCGGCCACTACCGCAGCAACGACGAGTGGGTCATCCGCAAGCACGCGCAGATGCTGACCGATGCCGGCGTCGACGCGGTGTTCTTCGACGTCACCAACGGCCCGACCTACCTCGACACGGTGTTCAGCATCTGCCGCATCTACCGCGAGATCCGCGCCGCCGGCGGGCGCACGCCGCAGATCTCGTTCATCTGCTGGTCGGGCGGCCCGCGCGTGGTCCAGACGCTCTACGACGAGCTCTATGGCAAGGGCCTCTACAGCGAGTTGTGGTTCCGCTGGCTGGGCAAGCCGCTGATCCTGGCGCCGCTGCACGTCGACGACGCCAAGGCGCCGCCGCCGCACGACTTGGACGCGAAACTCGTGGATTTCTTCACCATCCGCCAGTCGTGGGCCTGGACGAAGGGCCAGACGTGGTTCGGCGACGGCAAGGACCGCTGGGCCTGGCTCGACCGCCACCCGCAGAACCCCGGCTGGCACGATGCGCCGGACAAACCCGAGCAGATGCCGGTGGGCGTCGCCGGCCACCCGATCGACAATCTCGGGCGCAGCTTCCACGACGGCGCAGAGCCGGCGTCGGGCAAGCGCGACACCGCCGCTGGCGCGTGCTTCGCCGAGCAGTGGCAGCGCGCCCTCGCGGTCGACCCGCAATTCGTCTTCGTCACCGGCTGGAACGAGTGGGTGGCGATGCGCTTCGTCCACCACGGCGACTCCGGACCGGACATGCTCGGCCGCAAGGCGCATGACGGCGGCAGCTTCTTCGTCGACACCTACGACCAGGAGTTCAGCCGCGACATCGAGCCGATGCGCGGCGGTCACGGTGACGATTTCTACTACCAGTTGGCCGAGAACATCCGGCGCTTCAAGGGCGGTCGGCCGTTGCCGAAGGCATCGGCCCCGCGGCGCATGGTCGTGGGCGACGACTTCAGCGCCTGGGCCGGCGTCGGCCCGGACTACTGCGATGATATCGAGGACGTCCGTCAGCGCAGCCATCCCGGCTTCGGCGACAGCGGCCTGCTGGTCGACGACAGCGCCCGCAACGATCTCGACACCATGAAGGTGGCGCGCGATGCGGACAACGTTGCCTTCTACGCGCGCACCCGCCAGTCGCTCACCGCGAGCACCGGGCACCACTGGATGCTGCTGTTCCTGGACACCGACGGCGACCACCGCAATGGCTGGAACGGTTACGACTTCGTGCTCAACCGCACCATCCACGGCGGCAAGACCGTGCTCGAGCGCTGCCTCCCCGGCTGGAAGTTCGCCACGGTCGCCGAACTGCCCTTCACCGTCCACGGCAACGAGCTGCAGATGGTGATTCCGCGTGCCCTGCTCGGGGTCGATGCGCAGAAAGGGCCGCTGAGCATCGACTTCAAGTGGGCCGATGGCGTCGGCGACAGCGGCGACCTCACGGATTGGCTGGGGCAGGGCGACGTGGCACCGAATGGGCGGTTCAATTATCGCTTCACGGAGTGAAAGCGGTCAGCGCACGAACGGCGCCACCAGCTCCCACATGCGCCCCGCGATCACCTCCGGCGTCGCGGTTGCGTCGATCGCGACGATCCCGTCGCTGGCGACCAGGGCCTGGTAGCCGCCATGCACGCGGCGCAGATACTCCAGGCCGCGCGCCTCGATGCGGTCGAGGCCGCGTGCGGCGGCGCGGCGGCGCCCGGCCTCGGCGGGATCGAGGTCGAGCCACAGCACCAGGTCGGGGACGATGCCACCGGTGGCGAGGCGGATGGCGGCGCGCACCGCACCGACATCCAGGCCCAGGCCGTAGGCCTGATAGGCGAGGGTGGAGTGGTAGAAGCGGTCGAGCAGCACCAGTTCGCCGGCGGCGAGCGCGGGGGCGATGACCTCGTGGCAGAGCTGCGCGCGCGCCATCAGGTAGCCGAACAGCTCGGCGACCGGCGCGGCGCGCGTCGCCGGGTCGAGCAGCACCTGGCGCAGCTGCTCGCCGAGCGCCGTGCCGCCGGGCTCGCGCAGGCTGCGGAAGGGCCGGCCGAGCGCCTGCAGGCGCGCCACCAGGCGCTCGACCTGGGTGGTCTTGCCGCAGCCATCGATGCCTTCCAGGACGATCAAGGGCATGGGACCGCCGGGCTGTGGGGTGCGGAGAGCGGAGTGCGGAGTGCGGAGTGCATGGGACACGGCGCACCCCGCACCCCGCACTCCGCACTGCGCACGAGATCAGCGGCCATGGCTCAGTCCTTGAAGCTGATCAGCCCGGCTACGAGCAGGGCGGCGATCACCAAGCCGGCGACGATGCGGTACCAGCCGAAGGCGGTGAAGGTG
>JACDGQ010000728.1 GCA_013821615.1 Planctomycetota bacterium | reverse complement strand
GGCGCAGCGCGCGCGCGATGCCGGCCAGCGCCACCGCCGCGCCCGCGCTCGCCAGGGGCGACATCAGCGCCATCAGCCAGCGCTGGGGGAAGGCGCCGCCGCTGAGGCGTTCCAAGCCGGCGCCGAGCAGCACGAAGGGCCCGCTGAGGATGGGCAGGCCGATCGAGAAGCGGCTGTAGACCTCGCCGCGCGGGCCAAGGTGCTCCAGGCGCATGTCCCAACGCCCGCCCAGCCACAGCGCCTCGGCGTCCTGCGCGTACTCGTAGAGGTCGTAGACGCCGAACGGGCCGACGAACCACGCCAGCAGCACCAGCAGCGTGCCGGCGAAGAGCATGACGTCGCTGCGCCACGGCGCGGGCGCCCCTGGCAGCGCCAGGGACGCGGTCGGTGGCCCGGCGCTCATCGCATCGCCAGCCGGCGCGCCGCGAACCACGCCATGCGCAGCAGGATCAGGCCATGGCGCCAGCGCTGGATGTTGGTCTCGCCGTAGACCCGCGCGTGGTAGCGCACCGGCACGTCGACCATGCGCAGGTTGAGCTTGGCGGCGCCCAGGATCAGGTCGAAGTCGCCGAAGGGGTCGAAGTCGCCGAAAAAGGCGCGGCCGGCCTCCAGCCGCAGGTAATCGGCGCGCGCCAGGGCCTTGGTGCCGCACAGCGTGTCGCCCAGGCGCTGGCCGAGGATCATCGACAGCACCGCCGCGAAGAACTTGTTGCCGAGCAGGTTGAAGAAGCGCATCGCGCTGGGTGCGAGCGGGTAGACCAGGCGCACGCCGTTGACGTACTCGCCGCGGCCTGAGCTCAGCGCCTCATGGAACGAGGCGAGGTCCTCGGGCGCCACCGCCATATCGGCGTCGAGGATCATCAGCAGATCGCCGGTCGCGGCGGCGAAGCCGCAGCGCACCGCGTCGGCCTTGCCGCGGCCGCTCTGGCGCAGCAGCTTCATGCTGCGCTCAGGATGTTCGGCGATGCAGCGCGCGATCTCCTCGGCGGTGTTGTCGCTGCTGCCGCCCTCGACGAAGATCAGCTCGGTGCCGGCGCCCATCTCGGGGACGCGCGCGACGATGTCGCGGATGGTGCCGGCCTCGTTGCGCGCCGGGACGATGACGCTGACGCGCTGCGGCGGGCGCGGCGTGGCTTGCGGGCGGGCGACGAAGACCTGCGCGATGCCCAGGCCGCGCAGCGGCCACCAGCGGCCGAGCACGCGGTTGACCAGCGGGGCGAGCAGCGGGATGCCGAGCGGCAGCGGCATTTCGCGCCAGTCGCGCACCACTTCGAAACCCGACAGGTAGAGCAGGTTGCGCACATCGCCCGCGGACAGCCAGTTCTGCGCCAGCATCGGCCGCGCCAGGCCGAGGCCGCGCGCGCAGGCCAGCGGCAGCTGCCACAGGCGGTTGAAGCAGGTGATGATCAGCCGCGTGCCGGGATGGCAGAGCGGCTGCAGCCGGCGCAGCACGGTCTCGACGTTCCACAGGTCATCGACCAGGTCGGAGAGCACGATGTAGTCGAAGGTCCCGGTCACCTGCGGATCGTGCGCATCAGCCTGGATGAACTCGAGGTGCGGATGGCGTGAGCGGGCCTGGTCGAGAGCCACCGCGCTGACATCCAGGCCGACGCCGCGCCGCGGTTTGAGCGCCGCGAGCAGGTCGCCGGCGCCGCAGCCGACCTCCAGCACGGCCATGTCCGGAGGCACCAGGAAGCCATGCAAGGCCTGGAGCTGCCGGTGATAATAACCGCCGAGCGTCCACCGTGGCTTGGCCGCGACGTGGTCCCAGTGCTGGACCCGCGTCCGCCGGTGGTCGGCGCGCAGGCGCTGCGTACCGGTTTCGGTGTCGGACAGGAGCATCCCGTCAGCATACCCTGGGGGGAAGGGGACGGCCAGAGGGACAGCGGGGGGACAGCCGGAGGGGAGAAGGGGACGGCCGGAGGGGAGAAGGGACAGCCGGAGGGCGGAAGGGCGGAAGGGCGGTGGCATGACGCTGCGTCCGCGTGCGTCGTCCTCGCATGTGGAGAAGGAAGCCTCGAGACGCGAGACTCGAGACGCGAGAAAACCGCCCTCGACCTGGTCCTATGGAGTGTTCTTTCTCCTTCTCCTCCCAGCTGTCCCTTCCCCCTCCGGCTGTCCCTTCTTCCCTTCCGCCCTCCGGCTGTCCCTTCCACCCTCCAGCCGTCCCAGCCATGGATTGCAAGCCTCCACCCCCTTCCCACCATGACCAGGAACAGGCAGAGCCCATGGACGGTCCCACATTCCTGCTCTTCTACGCCGCGATCGCCGCGGTCCTGCTCGGCCTCTGCCGCTGGCGCAACCGCGCCGCGCCGCCGCGGCTGACGCCGCTGCGCGAGCTGCCGGCCGACCCGGATCCCTACGAGGTGGCCTG
>JACDGQ010000055.1 GCA_013821615.1 Planctomycetota bacterium | reverse complement strand
GTCCTGCCCGGCGCGCTGCGCGACGCGGGAGTGACTCGCGAGCAGGCGGTGCAGGCCTGCGCGGCTTGTGGCCTGGACACCCAGCGCAGGCTCGAAACCCTCTCCGCCGCCGAGCTGCTCGCGCTCTACGCCGCGCTCGGACCGGCTGCCGCTCCACCGCTGCAAGGCGCCGCCGATGACTCCTGACCGCCCGCTCTACCGCCGCCTCCATTCCTGCGCAGCGCTGCTGGCTGCCGCGCTGCTCGGCAACCTGGCGACCTGCGCTGAGCAGGTCGCCCTACCCGCCGCCACCCCGGCGCCCGCCGCGCCGCCGACCGCCGCGTCGACCCTGGCCGAGCCGGTCGCGATGATCGATGGCAAGCCGCTCACCCTGCGCGACGTCGAGGACGCGCTGCTCAAGAAGGAGGGCGTCGAGCAGGTCGAGGAGCTGATGCACGACCAGCTCGGCCGGGTCGATTGGGCGAAGCTCAGCGACGACTCGGTGGTGGTGCAGGTCGCCGGCTGGCGCCTGACGCGCGGCCTGCTCGCCGTGCAGCTGCTGCGCGACGGCTCCGCCAAGGTGCGCGAAGAGCTGATCAACATCCGCCTGGTCGAGAACGCGCTCGTCAAGGAAGGCGTGGTCATCGACGCGAAGGCGATCGACGGCGAGGTCACGCGCATGGCCAAGCGCCTGCAGGAATCGCTCAAGACGCGCGGCCAGCCGCAGGTCGACTTCCCGACCTTCATCCAGCAGACCCAGAAGATGAGCCTCGCCCAGTTCACCAGCGAGCCGGGCTTCCGCATGCTCACCGGCCTGCACCTGCTGGTCGCGAGCCGCGCCCACGCCGAGGTCGAGGATGACGGCCTCAAGGCGTGGTTCGCCGAGCACATCGAGCGCTACCGCGAGCCCGAGGCCGTTGACCTCTCAAGCTTGTGGATCCCCTACGCCCCCAAGGACAAGGACGGCAAGGCCATCCCGGCCGAGGTCGAGCACAAGCGCCTGATGGAGGTGATGGTCCAGCTGCACGGCACGATGACCGCCGGACGGTTGACCTTCGAGCAGGTGTGGAACACCTTCGGCAAGGGCTATGACCCCAACGGCGTCGATGGCCACCTCGGCTTCGTGCCGCGCAGCGGCGACCGCGGCGAGCTCGGCGCGCGCGTCGTCGAGCCCGCCGCGATGTCCGTCGCCTGGGCGATCAACCCGCCCTATCCGCAGATGCTCGCGCCCATCGCCGGCGCGACCGGCGTCGAGATCCTCATCGTCCACGGCCGCCGCGCCGCCAAGGAGCCGGTCTTCGCCGACCTCAAGGAACGCATCCTCCAGGACCTGGTCGACGCCCAGATCGAACCGCGCACCAGCCGCCTGCTCGGCGACCTGCGCCGTGCTTCGACCATCGACTACAAGAGCCTGCCGGCGCTGGTGAACCAGCGCTTGGCGGAGACCGGGGTTCCGGCCGCTGCGGGGAAGTAGGGGGAGGCCAGGGAGGGGTGGGCAAGGGAGGGGAAGGCAAGGGAGGGGAGAAGGGGACGGCAGGAGGGTGGGAGGGAAGAAGGGGGAGACTCGAGAAGCCAAACCTCGAGGGAGGGGCCGCGTCCGATGGTTCCCGCCCTGGATGTCCGTTTCCTTCTCCCCTTCTCCCCTTCTCCCCTTCTCCCCTTCTCCCCTTCTCCCCTTCCACCCTCTGTGCCGTCCCCTTCTTCCCTCCAGCCCCGCCATGCGGGGCTTTCCCCAACCATGTCCCCAAGCATATCACGCGCCCCCGGCGGAGGTCACACACCAGGGCAACGGCCTCGCGCGGGTGCCGTTGCCGCTCCCGGCGCGCTGCCATGATGGTGGTCGAGGGTGCCGATGTCCTACGATATGAACCAGCTGCTGGAAATCTGTCTCGCGCAGAGCGCGTCGGATATCCACATCACCGTGGGACGTCCGCCCACCTTCCGCATCCACGGTAGCGTCAAGAGCTTGAAGTCGCCGGTGCTGACCGCTGAGGACACCACCCAGCTGATGAAGCAGATCACCAGCGAACGCGGCCAGACCGAGATCTCCGAGGTCGGTTCGACCGACTTCGCGATCGGCTACCTCGACAAGGCGCGCTTCCGCGTCAACGCCTTCAAGCAGAAGGGCCGCGTCGCGATGGTCCTGCGCCAGATCCCGCAGAAGATCCTGACCTTCGAGCAGATCGGCCTGCCGCCCCACATCAAGGACATCTGCACCCGTCCGCGCGGCCTGGTGCTGGTCACCGGCCCGACCGGTTCGGGCAAGTCGACCTCGCTGGCGACGATGATCGATTTCATCAACAGCGAGGAAGAGGGGCACATCATCACCCTCGAGGACCCCATCGAGTTCTACCACAATCACAAGAAGTGCGTGGTCAACCAGCGCGAGATCCACATCGACTGCCCGTCCTTCGAAGAGGGCCTGCGCCGCGCCCTGCGCGAGGATCCGGACGTCATCCTGGTCGGTGAAATGCGCGATCTGGCCACCATCTCGGCGGCCATCAGCGCGGCCGAGACCGGTCATCTGGTGTTCGGCACCCTGCACACCACCGGCGCCTCGCGCACCGTCGACCGCATCATCGACGTGTTCCCGACCAATCAGCAGGAGATGGTGCGCACCCAGCTCGCCGGCAACCTGGTCGCGGTCATCTCGCAGGCCCTGGTGCCCAAGGCCGACGGCAAGGGCCGCGCCGCCGCCTTCGAGATCATGCTGATGAACCCGGCGATCTCGAACCTGATCCGCGAGAACAAGAGCTTCCGCATCGACAGCACCATCCAGACCAGCGCGAACCAGGGTATGATCCTGCTCGACGACTGGCTCTTCAAGCTCTACCAGGCCGGCACCATCAACTTCGCGGACATGATGATGTACGCCAAGGACCAGGGCTACCTGCAGCGCAAGGTCCAGGAGGCCGGCAGCGGCGGCGCGGCGGGCACCGTCGCGAAGGGCTGAGGGAGCGTCGACACGCAGCGGGCGCCGACTGCAAGGTCGGTGACCCAGGGGTTGGATTCGCGCCTCCCGACGGCATAATCGCCGGCAGGCATTCCAGATGCGCACCGGATGTCCCGGGGCGCTGCGACGGTTGACGGGCCTTTCGCCCAGGAGCAGCGCGGTGATCAGAGTCGAGGCCAAAGAGCTGCTCAAGGCCCTCCACAAGATGGAGGAGGTGGATCAGGCCACGGCCCAGAAGATCTACAACAACCACCGCAAAAACAACGTCGACATCATCGAGGCCTGCAAGGCCGGCGGCATCCGCGAGGACGCCGTGCTCTACGCCGTCGCCCAGCTGCTCGGCATGGATTCGGTGCAGCTCGGCGGCATGGTCCTGCCCCCGGCGCTGATCGAGAAGGTCCCCGCGCACGTCGCCAACTCCTACCGCATCATCCCGGTGCGCATGGAGGACAAGACCCTGGTCATCGCGACCGCCGACCCCGACAACCTCGCGGCCATGGACGACCTCAAGTTCATGCTGGGCGTGTCCAACGTGCGCTCGGCCCTGACCAGCGAGAGCGCGATCACCGAGGCGCTGGAGCAGTACTACCAGTCGTCGGTCGACGAGGACAAGAAGGCCGAGCTCGACAAGCTCATGAACTCGCTCGGCAACGAGGAGAGCAGCCAGGACCCGCGCGGCGGCCAGGAGACCTTCTCGATCGACGTCAACGCCCTCGCCGGCCTCGACACCAGCGACGTCAACGCCGCCGCCGAGTCGGCGCCGGTGCGCAAGCTGCTCAACCTCATCCTGCTGACCGGCGTCAAGGCGCAGGCCGCGGACATCCACTTCGAGCCCTTCGAAGAGGTCTTCCGCGTGCGCAACCGCATCGACGGCGTGCTCTACGAGATGCTGCCGGTGCCCAAGAACCTGTCCGCGCCGCTGGTCGCGCGCATCAAGGTCATGGCGCACCTCGACATCTCCGAACGGCGCATGCCGCAGGACGGCAAGATCCCGGTCAAGATCGGCGACCGCGAGGTCGACCTGCGCGTCAGCTGCCTGCCGACGATGTTCGGCGAGTCGGTCGTGATCCGTATCTTGGACCGCCAGGTGGTGAACCTGGACCTCGACAAGGTCGGCTTCCCCGACGAGCTGCTCGTGCATTTCAAGAAGGTCATCGAGCGCCCCAACGGCATCGTCGTGGTCACCGGCCCGACCGGTTCGGGCAAGACCACCACGCTCTACTCGGCGCTGTCCGCGGTGAACGAGGACTCGGTCAAGATCATCACCACCGAGGAGCCGGTCGAGTACGAGATCAACGGCCTCATCCAGGTGCCGGTCGACGAGTCGGTCGGCCGCTCCTTCGCGCAGTGCCTGCGCGCCATCCTGCGCCAGGACCCCGACATCCTGCTGGTCGGCGAGGTGCGCGACCAGGAGACCGCCAAGATCGCCATCGAGGCGTCGCTCACCGGCCATCTGGTGTTCACCACGCTGCACACCAACGACGCGCCGACCGCGGTCACCCGCCTGCTCGACATGGGCCTGGAGCCGTTCCTGCTCGCGGCCACCCTCGAGACCATCCTCGCCCAGCGCCTGGTGCGCACCATCTGCCCGAAGTGCAAGGCGCCGTACCAGCCCAGCGACGAGGAGCTGCTGTCGCTGAACATCCGCCGCGAGGGCGCCAACCAGCGCTTCTACTACGGCAAGGGCTGCGACCACTGCAAGGGCACCGGCTACAAGGGCCGCACCGCGCTGTTCGAACTCTTCGACATCAACGACACCACGCGCGAGCTGATCCTCGGCAAGGCCACCGCGACGCAGCTGCGCATCGCCGCGGGCCGCGCCGGGATGCGCACGCTGCGCGATTCGGGCATCCAGAAGATCTTCGCCGGATTGACCACCATCGAAGAGGTGGTCAAGGAGACCCTGGCGGCCGAGGACTGATTCCTCGCGTCCGCACGTCCTGCACCAGTTTCCCGGGAGCAACCCATGCCAGTCTTCCAGTTCAAGGCCCACGACAAGCGCTCCAACAAGGAGATCACCGACACCATCGAGGCGGTCTCGCAGGTCGAGGCCATCGCCGCGATCAAGCGGCAGGGCTTCCTGCCCATCGAGGTGAAGGAGGCGCGTGCCAAGGCCGGCAAGTCCGGGGCGGCCGCCGCGGGCAAGGGCGGCATGTCGCTGGGCGGCGGCGGCATCAAGCCGAAGCAGGTCACGCTCTTCACCCGCCAGCTCTCGACCCTCCAGGACGCCGGCCTGCCGATCGTGCAGTCGCTGCAGATCCTCAGTGACATGCAGCGCCCCGGCAAGTTCAAGCAATCGATCGCCACCGTGACCGACGACGTGCAGAGCGGCACCATGCTCTCCGAGGCGATGAGCCGCCACCCCAAGGTGTGGGACAAGCTCTACACCAACCTGGTCAAGGCCGGCGAGACCGCCGGCGCGCTCGACATCATCCTGCGCCGCCTCGCCGAGTTCCGCGAGAAGGCCGAGCGCCTGCGCAAGAAGGTGGTCGGCGCGCTGATCTACCCGGCCGCGGTCATGACCATCGCCGGCGCCATCCTGACCTTCATCATGGTGTTCATCGTCCCGAAATTCGAGCAGATCTTCAAGGAGCTCGGCATCGCCCTGCCCGGCATCACCGAATTCCTCATCGACTTCAGCCGCTTCATGGCCACCTACTGGTGGGTGCTGCTGATCGCCATCGTGCTGCTCATCGTCGGCATCCGCATCTTCCGCCAGACCGAGAAGGGCGCCAACTTCATCGACCGCGCCGCGATGCGCATGCCAGTGCTCGGCAACATCATCAAGAAGAGCTCGGTGGCGCGCTTCACGCGCACGCTCGGCACCCTGGTGACCTCGGGCGTGGGCTTCCTCGACGCCCTCGACATCACCAAGGCTGCGACCCCCAACGTGGTGGTGCGCAACGCCATCCAGTCGGTGCGCGATTCGGTGAAAGAGGGCGAGACCATCAACGAGCCGCTCAAGCGCTCGGGCGTGTTCGACGACATCGTGGTCAACATGATCAAGGTCGGCGAAGAGACCGGCGAGCTCGACAAGATGCTGATCAAGATCGCCGACACCTACGACGAAGAGGTCGACGCCGCGGTCGCCGCGATGATGGCCCTGATGGAACCGCTGCTGATCGTCTTCATGGGCGGCGCGGTCGGCTTCATCGTCATCGCGCTGTTCATGCCCCTGATCAAGCTCATCGAGCAGCTCGGCGCCCAGACGGGAGGATAGCCCGACAGCCGATCCACGAGACGGACCGACAACCGATCGAACAGGAGGGATGGAGACGCGGAGATCGGAGGAGGGGAGCAGCCTGGAGAGCCGCCCCGCCCCGCTCTGTGGCATGGTGAGGACCTTCGCACGACGGTGCGGATGGCTGTCCAGCCCAGGCCGTCCCCTCCTCCGATCTCCGCGTCTCCTCCCCTCCTGTTTTATCAGCTGTCAGTGTCCGCCATCCTCGTCGGCGGATCGGCTGTCGATCCCCGCAGCACACCATTCCCCGCTTTCCGCTGGCGGGCATGGCCTCGGGCCTAAGCTGCCGCTCCATTTCCGGCCCGCGGCGCGGTGGGCCTACAGGAGCGACGCATGTCCAGCTGGACCCTGACCAAGACCCCGTTCCACGGCCGCCGCAAGGGGCCGTTGGTGGTGGTGGTGATGGACGGCGTCGGCCTAGGTCCCGACTACGCGGGCAATGCGGTCAAGGCGGCGCAGAAGCCGGTGCTGGACCAGCTCATGAGCACCTGCTTGTGGACCAAGCTCGCGGCGCACGGCACGGCGGTGGGCATGCCTTCCGACGCGGACATGGGCAACAGCGAGGTCGGGCACAACGCGCTCGGCGCGGGTCGGGTCTTCGACCAGGGCGCCAAGCTCGTGCAGCAGGCCATCGACAGCGGTGCGATGTTCCTCGACAAGGGCTGGAAGGAGGTCGTCGCCAACGTCCTCGAGCGCAAGTCGACGCTGCACTTCCTTGGCCTGTTCAGTGACGGCAACGTGCACAGCAACATCAACCACCTCAAGGCGATGATCGTCGCGGCCAAGCGGACCGGCGTCGCCAAGGTCGCGGTCCACGCGCTGCTCGACGGTCGCGATGTCGGCGAGACCACCGCGCTCGAGTATACCGAGCCCTTCGAGGCGTGGCTGGCCGAGGTCGATCCGCACTACGGCATCGCTTCGGGCGGCGGGCGCATGAACATCACCATGGACCGCTACGACGCGGACTGGGACATGGTCGAGCGCGGTTGGAAGACCCACGTCCTCGCCGAGGGCCCGCGCTTCCCGTCGGCGAGCGCGGCGGTCAAGGCGCTGCGTCTGGAGAAGCCCGGCGTCACCGACCAGAACCTGCCGCCCTTCGTGGTCGAGCGCGGCGGCCAGCCGTTCGCGCCGGTCGTCGACGGCGACGCGGTGGTCTACTTCAACTTCCGCGGCGACCGCGCCATCCAGATCAGCAAGGCCTTCCTCGGCCTGGCGGTGCCGTTCGCGCGCGTGCGCCAGCCGCAGGTGTGCTACGCCGGCATGATGACCTACGACGGCGACACCAACCTGCCGCCGCGCATCCTGGTCACGCCGCCCGCCATCGACCGCACCCTCGGCCAGTACCTGGTCGGCAATGGCGTGCGCCAGCTGGCCTGCTCCGAGACCCAGAAATACGGGCACGTGACCTATTTCTGGAATGGCAACCGCAGCGGTTACCTCGACCAGTCCCAGGAGAAGTACATCGAGGTGCCCAGCGACCGCGTGTCCTTCGACGAGCGCCCGTGGATGAAGGCGGCCGAGATCACCGACGCGGTGATCGCCGAGCTGCGCGCCCGCCCCTACGGTTTCGCGCGCCTCAACTACGCCAACGGCGACATGGTTGGCCACACCGGCAACTACGTGGCGGCGCGCATGGCGGTCGAGGTCGTCGACCTCGCCCTGGCGCGCCTGCTGCCCGCGCTCAAGGAGCTCGGCGGCATGGCCATCGTCACCGCCGACCACGGCAACGCCGACGAGATGTACGAGCAGGACAAGAAGGGCGCGGTCAAGTACGAGGGCGGGCGGCCCAAATCCAAGACCAGCCATACCCTCAACCCGGTGCCGGCGATCCTCTACGACCCGCTTTTCGCCGGCGAGTACCGCCTCGATGCCGAGGTCGCCAAACCGGGACTGGCCAACGTCGCGGCCACCGCCCTCGCCCTCATGGGCTATCAAGCCCCGGCCGAGTACGAGCGCAGCCTGATCGCCTTCACCTGACCGTTCCAGGACCGGTTGTGGTGCAGCCGATGCAGGCGCAGCAGGAGTTTACGACCGCGCCGGGGGGTTGCGACGGGCCTTGCCGGCGGCCCCGATCATGGGGTAGACTGTTCTCGACCCGTTAGCCAGGACCGACGTGAAAAACTCCGTGAGCAAGCCCTGCGATCCCGTGACCCTGGATGTCCTCCAGGCGAACGTGCAGCTGCTCGCCGAGAACGAGCGCCTCGAGCACGAGCGCAAGCGCCTGATCGAACTCGACCAGATGCGCACCGAGTTCCTGGCGCGCATCAGCCACGACCTGCGCACGCCACTCAACAGCATCATCGGCTTCTCCGACCTGATGGTCGCCGAAGTCGGCGGGCGCATGAACAAGAAGCACGCCGAGTTCGTCGATGCCATCAACCGCAACGGCCACACCCTGCTCGCGCTGATCAACGAGATCCTCGACCTCTCGAGCATCGAGTCGGGCCACCTCCAGCTGCGCCGCGAGCAGGTCAGCCTGCAGGCGGTCGCCGACGACCTGCGCGTCGCCACCGAGCCGGTGCTGGCCGCGGCCCAGGTCACGGTCAACTGGCCCGACGCCAAAGCGATCGCCGGCAAGAGCGCCTGGGTCGACCGCCGGCGCATCCTCCAGGCGCTCACCAATCTGGTCGACAACGCGCGCAAGTTCACCCGCTCGGGCGGCACCGTGTCGGTGCACATGGACACCGGCGCCGACGAGACCCGCTTCACGGTCAGCGACACCGGTCCAGGCATCCCGCCCGAGGACCGCGAGCGCATCTTCCGCCCCTACTACCAGCGCTCGAGCGCGGTGAATGGCGGCGGCGCCGGCGTCGGGCTCGGCCTGGCGATCGTCAAGGGCATCGCCGATCGCCACGGCGGCCGCATCGAGCTCGACAGCGACATCGGCAAGGGCGCGCGCTTCAGCGTGGTCGTCCCAAGCAGCGCGCGCGCCGGCGCCTGAGCCATCCATGACCACCACCGACATGCGGCGTATCCTGGTGGTCGAGGACATGCCGGCACTGCGCGCGCACGTCGCCGAGACCCTCGGCGACCTCGGTGACACCGTCACCGTGCACACCGCCGCCGACGGCCGCGAGGCGCTCGAAAAGCTGCTCGCCGCGCCCGAGCCGTACCACCTGGTGATGTGCGACATCATCATGCCGCGCATGGACGGCGAGGCGCTGCTCAGCGAGCTGCGCGCGCGCGATTACCCGGCGGCGGTGGTGATGCTCACCGCCCTCGGCCAGGATGACATGGTGGTGCGCTGCCTGCGCCAGGGCGCCTGCGACTACCTGGTCAAGCCGGTGCGCATCGAGGACCTCACCGCCGCCGCCGCCAACGCGCTGCAGCACATGCCGCTGCTCGGCCGCACCATCGATGTCGAGTACGACCCGCACGGCTGGTTCGAGGTCTCGGGCAGCAGCGACGCCTCGATCCTCTACCGCTACCGGCGCTTCCTCGGCCTGCTCGACAAGTTCCGCATCTCCGAGCCCGCCGCCAGCGAGGTGCGCCTCGCCCTCGAGGAGCTCGGCCGCAATGCCATCGAGTGGGGCAACCGCAACGACATCGCCAAGAAGGTGCGTTTCGGCTGCCGCATCCTGCCGGGCAAGATCATCGTCTACATCGAGGACGAGGGCGCGGGCTTCGATCCCAGCGTGGTGCCCGATCCCAGCCTCGACCCGCTCGCCCACATCCAGAACCGCATCGACATCGGCAAGCGCCTGGGCGGCTACGGCATCCACCTGATCAAGAACCTGATGGACAAGCTGATCTACAACGCCAAGGGCAACCGCGTGGTGGCGATCAAGTATTTGGATCAGCAGTAGGGGGAGCGCTGATGCTGAGGGCTGAGGGCTGAGGGCTGACGGCTGACGGCTGGCGGCTGGCGGCTGACGGCAGACGGCAGACGGCTGGCGGCTGGCGGCTGGCGGCTGGCGGCAGGCGGCAAGAATGGGCGTGCGGCAGCGGTTCCGGTCATGCCGATGTGGTTACGGCTCAGTGGCCACCTATCAGCCCTGGTCCGCGGGCCGCCAGCCGCCAGCCGTCAGCCGTCAGCCAATCCGACGTCATCGGCCTCAGCGCCGGCCACTGTCCCCAATCAGCCCCACCCCCATGACGGTTGAACCGCCACCCGCCGGCGCGTACAAGACGCCTGCCTCCGGCCCCGACCCGCACGCCGCACCCAGCGAGCCCTCATGACCACGTCGCGTTATCTGCTCCTGTCGTGGCTGCTCCTCGGCGCCGCGCTGCTCCTCGGCAGCGGCTGCGAGGGGCGCGATCCGATCACCCAGGCCCAGGCCAGCGCCGCCGCCGAGCACCTGCAGCGCCGCGACGATTTCGACTGGGGTGACGCGGTCGAGGTGCTGCCGCCGGCGGAAGTCGACGAGCGCGGGCGGAGCTGGTGGCAGATCCGCTACAAGGCGGGCGACCAGGGCGTGGCGCGGGTGCTGCTGGTCGATGCGACGAGCGGCTGGGCGAAGCAGCCGCCGCCCGGCTACGTGGTGCGCATCGCGCCCACCTGCCATCCCAGCAGCGACCGGCCGGTGACCGTGGAGGACGGCTCGTGGCTGCTGCGCCTGGCGGTGCCCGAGAGCGTCGACGGCACGCGCCACGCCGTGCTTGAGCGCGAGGCCACGCGCCTCAACATTCTGGCCGCCAACACCGGCCTGGTACCGTTGTTCTCGCTGCGCGACACCAAGTCCGGCACCGTCGAGCTGCTCTACGGCTGGCAGGGCGACCGCGGCATCGCGCGCAATGAGCGCGTCCTGGAATGGGTGAAGCTGCGCACCAACTACCACGCGGCGGAGTGGAAGGACATGGCGGCGCCGTGATGGGATAGCCGTAGTCGGACAGCCGTGCGGAAGTGCGGAGTGCGGAGTGCGCTGCTGCGTCCACAGGTATAACAGTTCGAGCGATGGTCTCCTGGCGCAGTGCCCACAGGAGGTCTCGGGCTACCTCTGACCCCCGGCCCTCCGACGTCGCACCTCGCACTCCGCACCTCGCACTCCGCACCCCGCACTCCGCACCTCGCACCCCGCACCCCGCACCCCGCACGGTTGTCACACATACCGCATCCCCCATGTCGCGACGCTGACACCTTTCGCTTCTCCGCCCGCACGCGCCGGCACCCTGCCGGGCATGCAGGATGACAGCGCGGCGGCGGTTCCCGGCTTCTCGGTGGTGGTGCCGGTGCGCAACGAGGTGGCGGCGATTCCCGTCCTGGCGGCGGAGATCGCGGCGGCCTGCGCCGCCGCTGGGCTGGCCTGGGAAGCGGTGTGGGTCGATGACGGTTCCAGCG
>JACDGQ010000727.1 GCA_013821615.1 Planctomycetota bacterium | reverse complement strand
GTTCTCGTCCGTGGCTGCTTCCTGATCTTCCCGCGAAAGGCTGGCGGCCCGGTTTTCGGCGGTGGCGGTGTCCTCGGCCACACCAGCGCGCGGTTGGCCATCGGCGGTCTCGGCGCCCTCCGCGGCCTTGGCCGCGTCGTCGCTGCCATCGTCGGTCTCGAGACCGGCCTCGACGTCGGCGTCCGCGCCACCGGCGTCGTGGTAGGCGACCTCCTCCGCGGTGAGTTCGCGGTGGTGACCGGAATCGTCGTGCAGATCCTCGGCGCCATCGCGGCGCTGCTGGGCCGGCTGCGCGCCCAGCGCGGAGAAGCCGCTCGCCGCGGCAGCGAAGTCGGAGCGCCTGGAGGACGGTGCGGAACGCGGGGCGGGCTCGTCTTCGAGATCCTGACCAACCGCCGCCTCGGCTTCGTTGTCGGGCACGGTCGCGGCCGTGGCGATGCCCTCAATGTCGCCGATGATACGCGGCGCGACCGGCTCCACCTCGGGCTCATCCTCTTCGACGGTGCGCGCGCGATCGCGGCCGGCATCAAGGGTCGGCGATTCCTTGGCCTTGAGCGTCGCGGCGGCGGGCGTCGGCCGGGTTGGCGCGGGTCTGCTCGCCAGCGCTGCGGTGTCGGTACCCTTGGACGACACCGCAGGCTGGATCGAGGTCGAGGACGACTGGCGCGGGCGGTTGTGCTGGACCAGCCACTCCTTGCCGTGACCGAGTTCGAGGCAAGTGGCGCAGATCACGTCATCGACCCGGCGGATCCCATGACCCCCACGCAAGTCGACATCGGTTACGCGTACACCGCACAGATCGCAGAAATAGATGTCCATGGCCCGGTACCCTCGACTCGCCGTGATGGTCGGGAGCGCAGTTAAGCCAGCGGTTTGCACCCCGCCACTGCTATCTAGCGGCGGGCCGGACGGACGATGCGCTGTGCGTGAAGCACCAGCGTCTCTATGATCAGCTCGAGATCCGCACCTCCCTGGCGTAACTGGCGTTGGGCCAATAACGCGCCAGTGAGCAGGCGGAGCAGGCAGGTGCGGCCCAGGGCCTTGGCGCGGCTACGGGCGTAATAGAGGTTGGGCCGGCCGCGGGCGTTGATCCACGCCAACGCCTCGCCGTCGTCGGCGGTCTCGGTGCAGGCGATCAGCTTGCGGAGTTCCGCGACCAGGGCGGAGAGCGTCGGCTGCGCATCCATGCCTCCGCCGGCATGCAGCAGGCCGATGGCCTTGCCGGCATTGCCGTCCAGTACTGCCCCGGTGAATTCCCAGATCGGCTGCTCGCCGACGCCGCTGACCACGGCTTCGACCCCGGCCACGGTCAGCTGGCCGGCACCCGCGTGGATCGCCAGCACATCGATCGCCCCAAGCAGGGCGTCGGTGTCGTTGCCGAGGTGGGCGATCAGCGCCTCGGCGACCTGACGCGGTCGATCGACCCCCTGCGGATGGGCGGTGAGGCGGGCGAGCAGCCAGGACAGCAGCTCCTTCCCATCCGGAGCACCGACCAGGTGCCGGGCGCCGAGCTTGTCGAGGGCCTTGAGCAGGGCGCCGAGGGCATCCGCCCCCTTTCCCGGCTTGTCGGGGGCGGCCATCACCAGCACCAGCCGCCCGCCCTCGCCCGGGGTGGCCAGGCGCTGCAGCTGCTCGGCGTGCCGGCGCAGCGACCGCGCCTCGGCGCGCACCACCCACAGCGCGGGCTCCTCGAAGAGCGACGGCGTGTCGAGGTCGAGGACGATGCGCCCGAGGTCGTCGGGCTCGACCACCCGCTTCACCGGCCCGCGCCACTGCGCGAGCAGCGCGGCCAGCGCCTCGTCACGCAGGCGCAGGCTGTCGCCGATGACGGCGTGCACCCGCGAAGAGTTCAGATCGGGCATGGTGGGGAATGTCGCGGGGAAGTGGGCGGGGCAAGGGGGAAGGGAGGGCTGACGGCTGACGGCTGACGGCTGACGGCCGACAACCGACAACCGACAACCGACAGCCGATAAAACAGGAGGGATGGAGCCGCGGAGATCGGAGGAGAAGAGGGATCGGATGGGCTTGGGAGGCCGTTGAAAATCTGTTGGGCCATGCCGGCTCAATGGCCCTGACGGGTCGCACACTGCATCGGACCGTGAATGCGTGGGCCATCATGGAGGACCAAGCCCACACGCCCCCTCTCCCTCCTCTCCCCTCCGCGGCTCCGCGCCTCCTGTTTTATCGGCTGTCGGCTGTCGGCTGTCGGCTGTCAGCCATCAGCCATCAGCCATCAGCCATCAGCCATCAGCCGTCAGCCTCTACAGCGCGAAATCCTCACCCAGGTACGCGCGGCGCACCGCGGGATTGGCGACGATCTGCTCCGGGGTGCCTTCGGCCAGGATGTTGCCGGATTCCATCACGTAGAGGCGGTCGA